>MHKK01000062.1 GCA_001818365.1 Candidatus Komeilibacteria bacterium RIFCSPHIGHO2_01_FULL_52_14 | reverse complement strand
CGGAGCTACCATCGCAGTCATCGGTCAGAATTCGTTCACAACCTTTCCGAGCATTCCAAAACCGGCGGGAAATGTCGGTGTCTACGGCTATGCTGCCGGAAACGGCTATGGTCTTTTTGGAACAACCCCTCCTGCTGCGGTAGCTGGCTACGGCGTTGCCGGGGATGTATCGTCAGTAAGCGGCGTTGCAGGTCATTTCCTTGGAGCGGTGACGGTTCTGACCAACGGCTCTGCAAAAGGAGATCTTACCGCCGATGGCCGTATGACCGCTGACAAAGGGTTTGAGTGTCTTGAGGCCTCAGGATGCAAAATCGACGATGACTCAACGGCCATGCGCATCTCGAACGATGCAGGCGCTCATGGGCTCTTCAGTTATTCGACGGCGTTCTCGGGGATTTCTATCAACAACACCGTCGCATCGAAGCATTGCAGTTTGAACGTCTACGCAACCTGCACCAGCGATGCGCAGTGCACCGGCGCAAACGGAACCACATGCATCCATGACGGAAAGAGCTTGCTTGCTTTTGGGACGAACAATGTCGGGCTGTCCGGCTACGGAGCAACCGGAGGAATATCGATTGCGACGCAGGGCGGTGATGATGCCTACACCTACCGGGCCCTGGTCGGCTCTGCGGTCGTGCCCAATACTCCCACCGACTCGTTCTCCGGCCGTATCGGGGTGCAGGGCATGACGACGGGAGGGATGGGGAACGCTGTCAGTTATACATCGAGCCCGCCCAATTATGATCTGGCTTCTGGTGTCCGCGCTTGTGTCAAAGATACTGCAGGCAACGTTGTGAATAAATACGGTATTGTGGCGACCGGAGGTATCTATGCCGGATATTTCTATAGGGCTGCCACAGGAGGAACCTGTGCAATTGGGGGAGCTGCCTGTACACAAGATTCAGATTGTGTTTCGGGGGGATATGACGGAACAATGAGCCCTGTCATAGATCCTATTGGTGCTGGGGCGTATCATACTGATAGTATTCTGTTGGACAGTGCAAATCGACCGGTAATTTTGTATGGCAGTAATCCCGGTGGAATGGGTAGCAGCACTGAATTTAAAGTCGTGCGATGCGGCAATGCTGATTGTACAAGCGGCAATGCGATCTGGACAACGGGATTACTCAACATTTTTGACTTTCAATTAGGAATGGGGACCTACCCGTATGTTGTTTATCAAGACAAAGCGCAAACCTATGACATATATCTGCTTGCGTGCGATAGCACTGATTGCGCCAACACACCAAGCAAAGCCGCAGGAGACGGTCAGAGTGGATTGACCTTGAGATTACCCCGCTTCGCCCGCGCGAGCAACGGCTTTCATGCTATCGCCTACGTTAATGTAGTAGGGACCGGCTGGGAATTATACGTAACACGGTGCAAGAATAGCAGTTGTACGCAGTTCAAGACATCGGGTGTCCTTGATATACTTCCTGCTAGTGCACAGATTGTTGGAATTCAAATAGCATCAGACGATTTTCCTGTCATCAGTTACTATGATGATAACCCCTGGTCTTTGAAGGTGTATAAGTGTACTGCTTCTACTGCTACGAATCCGTGTTCAGCTGGCGGCTTCCAACCAGTCGTAACCCCGATAGGGGGGTTTGATACTGGTCCTTATGATATGAACAAGAGCTCACTTATTTTAAGCCCTACGACCGGATTCCCTATCATCAGCTATTCTACTGATCCCGGAACCGGTGCTAAGCAGGTTGAGGTTGTTCGATGTGGAAACGCGAATTGCTCAACGATAGCAAGCGGCCCGAATTTTATTGGTACGCATTGTGACATCGTTGCCTATGGGAGTAATTGTAATTATGAAGATTTTGCGGAGACCGCAAGTATAGCCATGAGCACTACAGACAATAAGCCGGTGATTCTTTATAATTATTTTCAATACGGCAAGTGGAAAATTGCGAAGTGTGGGGATGAATCGTGTTCAGCCAACAACATAGTCACACCTATTAATAGTTTTGGAGATGCGCTGTATGATATTGCCGTCCCATCAGACACCGGCTTCCCCGTTATGAGTTGTTATGATTATCTCGGAGGCCTTACTGCTTGCAAGTGCCATAGTACTGCCTGCAGTTCAGGCGGTGTCTGCCAGCTCACGTACGGTGCCAATGACGGGCGTATGCTGATTACCGGTAGCGGAAACACCGTTGTCTCGCCGCCAGCTCCGATGGTTACCATTCATCCGAACGGTTCGTACGTGTCTATGGCAAAGAGTAACGATGGGTATCCGATAATCAGTTTTAAGGATAGAGACGCGAACCAGCTCAGAGCCATTAAATGTAAGAATAATGACTGTTCGTCGCGAGACAATAACCTGCTCCTGACTCTACCTGCATCGAATTTTCCTTACAGCTCCATTGCCGTTACTCCCGCTTTGGGATATCCGATAGTGTCGTATTATGAAGTAAGCGGACAAGATTTATGGATAATAAAATGCACATCTACTAATTGTTTAACGGTAAGTGCGCCCCTCCGTATCCAATCGACGAGCGGGACTAACAACGCCGGCCAGAATAACAAAATGATGATTGGCTCTGACGGTTTGCCCATTGTCGCGTATGAGTTTAACGGTGATATTGCGGTGATCCACTGCGGGAACGATTCGTGTACCAGCGGAAACAGTGGTCCAAACATAGTCAATGACGGAGGAGCCCTCAACGATGTTCTCGGCTCCTCAATTTTCATTGCGATTGATAAGGCAACGGGCTTCCCTGTTATTTCCTATACCGGTCGCACGCAATCCGGTTGGCTTGGTTTTTTTGAGGTCTCTCATTGCAACAATCTGACGTGCGACCCGGCTCTCGCACCAATCGATAATGTAAAAATCGAATCCTTTGGCGATAACTCAAACCAATACGCCCCAACATCGATCGCTTCAGACGGAGCAGGATCATTCCCTTCCGTGGTCTACGGCACCAGTGCGTTCTACAACGAAAAGATGAGGTTCGCGCGATGCACGAATTCTTCCTGCTCGACTCGCGCATCGGGTAACCCGACATTCCTGCACCCGACGAGAAAACTCTACTCGACATTTTCTTTGGGTATAAGTCCTGTCGGTAATCTGCCGGTCATGGGCACGGTCGACGGGGATAATTCGAACAGATTCACGGTCATTAAATGTGCGAACACGGAGTGTACTGGTACCAACACTATTACTACTATCGACACGGACGTGGATGCCACCTCTGGTCGAGTCATATTCCAGGACTCTACTTCGTATCCTACCTTCGTCTATACAACCGGAAATACCACGGGCGCAGAGCCGGAACCAGTGAAAGTCCTAGCGTGTCAAAATCATGATTGCACACCTGTTTCTTCAGGTGGAGGCCCTCTCGGAGCAGTGCTACGAATCGGCAACACGTACTTGACGAAATGTAACTTAATAGGGATGCTTCGTAAGGCAGGCATTACGCAATTTCCGGCGTGTCCATAACAACTATGATGTTTTTTCGTATAACCTATCGCCCCTTTGTACCGATTACATTCATCGTGTCGGTGATCGTCTTATTGGGTGCGTCATTTTATGTCGGTTATGGCGCGCCGGGCCCATCCGATGACGCGCGCGGATGGATCTGGAATGCATTCCAGCCGACGGGCTGGACTGCTGACAAGATCGGAGCCGGGTGGACCAGCATGAGCTGTTTGAATGATTTTGATAACGATGCGCAGCTCGAGAATCAATGTGATGCCGCTTCGGTAAACAAACAATACGGCCTCGATCTCAATTTGGGAGGAGCGGGTAATATTTTGGACGGCCAGGGGGATTATCTACAAGGCTGCGCCTGGTCATCCGCTTATGGCTGGCTTTGTTTTAACGGCGGAAACGGCTCAACCTATCAGTGCGACAGCTCGGTGAATGCGGCATGCGGTGATCTCAGCACATCGGGAGTTGAAATTAAAAAGCGCGCGCATTGCTCGACGACGTACTCGACCACCTGTCAACTGAATAGTGATTGTCCCGGAACAGAGTCGTGCCAGCTCGATTTCTATTATCTTGACAGCCCGGCGTATAACGGCGGTGCGTGGGAGGCAAGTTTAGCCGCGACCCGGCGGGCAAGCATACTCTCCCTGTGGAGCGCTGGTGACCCGGCCAAAAGTTATGTTTCATTCCCGTCTGCCACGGACGCAGTGTCCCCTCTCTCGAACACGGTATTTGGCTGCATGGGGTGCGATTCGGCAACGGGCAAGTGCCGGGCTTGTCTGAACGCGAGCACGGATGCCGAAGACCCGAGCACGAATCCGAATCCGAATTATCTTTGTTGGGATTGCGGCAACAGCGGCTTTTCCTGCACGATACATGAAGAAGGCGGGAGCTGCGTATCGAACAGAGACAAGAACGTTTGCAATGCGGCATACTGCCGAGGGTGCACGCGCTATACCGGCGTTATCGTGAATCAAAATACCCAGGGAGAATTGGAGATGTGCGGGTGGGGGTATAATGCGTATGAGGATAGCGGTTCGCTCACGAATGTACCGGTGACACTTGACGATCAGGCCACCAACAGCTCCGGCGATGGATTGTCCATGGTAATATCTTCCGTGGACAATTTACCGTTCTTTGTATATAACGTGCAGAATGCGGATGACATGAGCAGTTGGTACGTGAAAGTCATGAAATGTAGAGATCCGTTATGCATAAGTAAATCGACTCGCCTAATGGAACGCATTGATAGAGTAAGCCGGACGGCTGCGGCTATCGGCGCGGATAATAAGCCGGTGATCGCATACTACAATGAATCTGCCGGCCGTATGACCATCGTGAAATGCGGGGACGCGGACTGCAGTACCTCGGGTACGCCCCTGAGCGTTGAATCTCCTCTTATCGTCGGTTACAGCAAACCGTCAGTGATCATACCCCCGGATGGCCTGGCAGTATTGAGTTACTATGGCGGCAACGGGGGGTTGGAGGTTTTCAAGTGCAGTGACACCGATTGCACGACCGGTGCTGGCCCGACACCAGTCGATCCGGGTGTGGATATGGGGCGCGAGAGCTCGATCGCCCTTGACGCAATCGATGGATTCCCGATTATCAGCTATTCTGATAGCGCTTTGGCAGATCTTAAGTTTGTGAAGTGCTCGGAGGCCTCGTGTGCGACTTTCCTTCCGCCGGTAACCATAGACAGCGACGGTATCGTTGGCTCGAACATCTCAATGGTTGTGGCCGATGGTCTGCCTATCATCAGTTATACTGATTACAACGGCGCGGATAAGCTGAAAGTCGCGCGTTGCACGAACAATATGTGTACGGAGAGCACAAGAACTATCATCCCGGGCACCGGTGCCATAGTAGAAGATACGTCAGTTATTCTCGGAGCTGATGGCATGCCGGTGATCAGTTATTACGACGCTGCCGGTGGCGACCTGGAGGTCGCAAAGTGCAGCTCTCTCACCTGTGACTCAGGAGTTTCTCTTAACACTGTCGATTTCGACGGTACAACCGGTCAATATTCACACGTTCAGCTAGCCGTTGACGACACACCTGCTATCGGTTACTACGACGTGACCGTAGAGGCATTGCGATACGTGAAGTGCGCGTCTGCTTCCTGCGGCACCGCTGGCGGACAGGATAAGGGCCTTGGCTGGTTCGCGATTAATCCGCAGCACACCGGCGGTACGGCGTATATCGAGGCGTATCGTGGGAACGTTCTCTCGGGCGGTAATATTTTCAGCCCGGCCGGTCCGCCTGTTTCAAAGTACAACGCCGCATATCTCATTGAGGCCGGCGGTACGATTAAAAACTGGTTCTCCGAACAGGCATATACGTACCAGGAACAGGGAGGACTGCCCCGATACCTCACCGGCGGCTCCAATCAACCGGATACGTATACGAACCTTTTAGGAAAGCTTGATTATCGGGGGCTCGTGACCGCGACCTCAACCGGAAAAGTAATTGATGCAGTTACGCCGACACCGAGGAATAAATACGGAAGTAAACTGGTTTTCCGACAGTCACCAACCAATGATATACCTGCAAGTGTGTTCGGCGACACGATCTATTATTGGGCAGGCAACACGATTCTTGCGGACGGAGGAGCGAAAACGATCGGATGTCAGACAGGCCAGTCCGGATCAGGAATGGTTATCGTAGAAGGGGACCTGGAGATTAAGAATAACGTCACGTATGCTTCATGTACCTACAGTACCTTGCGCGAAATCCCTTCGCTCGTGTGGATAGTCCGGGGTGATTTAACAATCGCCCCCACGGTGTCGGAACTTGCGGGCACATTCATAGTGCTTGGCACCGTTTCTTCCGGAACATGCCCGTCACTGAAGCTCGCTTCCAACGGCTGCGGGCGCTTTAGTTCCGGTAATGACAGCGCCACTCCGACAGCGCTTGTCATCAACGGTTCCGTACTCGCACGACAGTTTAATTTGCAGCGGAGTTACAGCAGTAGCTTAGGTCCTGCCGAACAATTTAAAGCAGACGGCCGGGTTCAGACGAATCCGCCGACTGGACTAACGGATTTTTCAAAAGCATTGCCTCGTTTCTCCTCCGGTCAGTAGGAAGTATCGACGGGACAGAGCAGTTGCGGGATGGTTGTTGAAATGTCTTTGGCCGCAAGTGCTTTTTATGGTATAATCATAGAGAAATTTCGAGGTAAGAGCATCGATTCTTACGCACTATTATTGAGTTACGGGCGCTCAAGGTGAAATAGTAAAAACAGTACAGAAAAACCAACATTTTCATGGCACATCGGAGCTACTTGGGCATTGATATTGGAACATCCGGTATCAAAATTACCCAGCTCGAAAACTATCGAGGGCAACCGAAACTCGTCACGTATGGGTTTGTAGAGGCGCAGTTTGATATTGTCCGGGATCAGTCCAAAGAATTGCAGTCATTCGTTGCATCGCTGGTCACGCAGGTACTCCAGAAGGCGCGAGTGACGACCAGTCAGGCGATAGCGGCGTTGCCGACGTTCGCCGTTTTCAATTCGATTATCAGTTTGCCCCGCATGTCGCGGCATGATCTGGCGACGGCGATCAAATGGGAAGCAAAGAAATTTATTCCATTGCCCATTGAGGAGATGAACCTGGACTGGAAGGTTTTGCAGGGTGAAAAATCGACGTTGACCGAAAAACTTTTCATGATGAACGTGGGTTCTTTGCTCAAGAAGAAAACTCCGGAACCCGGACAGGCGAAAGGCCAAAAAGGACAAAAGGATGCGGCGGCAGTCATCGTTACCGAGAAGGCAGCTCAGGGTGCGGCAAAAGCAGGGGAGGTAAAAAACCTTCGGATCCTGCTGACAGCGGCACCGAAATCGCTCGTCGCCCGCTATATGAACATATTCGATCAGGCAAAGCTCCGGCTTCTCGGTCTCGAGACCGAGGCATTCGCGCTTTCCCGTTCTTTCATCGGCAGCGCGCATGAAAACGTCATGATCGTCGACATTGGATCATCGGCAACCAATATTTGTCTTATCGAGAACGGGGCGCCGGTCCTTAACCGGGGCTTGGACATCGGCGGCTACCACATTACGAAATCAATCAGTAACAGTTTGAACGTCAGCTTCGAGCGTGCCGAGCAATTTAAACTCGACTTCGGCATCCGAATGCAGGAACAGGGTGGCGGCATCCCGGACGCCATCAGGGACAGTTTGCAGCCGATCATCAACGAGATCCAATACGTATTCGAGCTGTATCAAAATCAGGGGAGCTTGCAGGTTGATCGGATTTTGCTGTCGGGAGGTTCCGCTTTTTTACCGAACCTCACGACCTATTTGACAAAACTGTTGCAGCGGCCTGTGTACATCGGCAACCCGTGGGATCGCGTTATTTATCCACTTGATCTGAAACCGCTGCTTGATACCGTCGGTCCGCAGATGGCGGTTTCAATCGGTCTTGCAATGAGAAATATTCGTTGAGCGTATCATCGTCGAATCCCCATGTTCGGCAAAAAAAAGAATACTGACGACGAACTCGAAGATAAGGGCATCAATCTGCTCCCCGAGGAAATGAGAAAATCCGCGGAGCGGGAGCAGTATGTCATGCGGTCACCGGCATCCCCGGAACTTCGTGCGCCGAAAAAAGAAAAAGACGAGCTCAAGCTTCCCGGCTGGATTCCGATGGCCGGACGCATGCATTGGGGGGCCGGTACATCGACTACGGCGTCCGGCAGTAAGAAATCCGTAAGCGGTGTGAGCGGGCCCGGCGGGGAAGGAGCGGGGCGTGGCGGTGCAATACCGCAGAAACCGGATGAAACCCGCTACCACGTCTACCCGAGAGTTGAAGCGGGTATGCAAGGACGCTCGGCAGGCACCCGTCCGGGCCAGCCATTTGTACAGGATATTCCGATACCCTCCAGCGAATCTATTGATGAAGCGAGGCACTATAGCTTGCTGCAGAAGAAAACCGGGCTGGCGGTTCCGCCGCCATCTCCATTGCAAATGCCGATAGCGCAGGGGCCTGCTCAACCAATGAAGCCGGTCCCACCGAAAGCTCCTGAGACGCTTCGCATCGCGAAAAAAAAGAGGAGCGGTTTTATGGACTGGTTTGCCGGTCTTTTCGGCGGAAAGAAAACAAAAACTCTTACAGCTCTCCCCGTTACGCCAACTCCGCAGACGCCAATGAGAACGAGGGAGCGACCGGTAGCTTCCGTCGCCGCACTCATGCGCGAGCGACCGTTTCAGGCAGCGCCACCGAAAGCTCCAGAGCCGCTACGCATCGCGAAAAAAAAGAGGAGCGGTTTTATGGACTGGTTTGCCGGTCTTTTCGGCGGAAAGAGAACAACAACGCTTAGAGCCCTTCCTCTTACGCCGATTGCACCTGCTTCGATGGGAATGGGCGAACGAACGGCGGTCTCGGATGCAGCAGCTGTTCGTGAGCGACCTTCAATGCCCTTAACGCCTGCAATTCCATTTGAATCACTGACTATACAGCAGCCCGTACAGAGACCCAAAAAAGTAAAACGTAAATGGTTTTCTTGGAGAAAGAAACCGGCGGAAGCAAAACCCGTGCCCTGGGTTTCGAACGTCAGATCGAGGTCTATTCCTATGCAAGGCGGTGCGGTTCACGAGAAACCGCTACAACCGGAGCCCATTCGCCCCGTGTCACAAGCTGCTCCTGCACGTGGCAGACCAAAGGGAGCGGGATTCTTTGCCCGTCTATTTTCGAAATTATTTCGGCGTAGAGGTGCGAGAACCGTCATCCGGTCGGTATCGAACCGACCGCTGACAAGAGTAAGTGCGCCTGTTCCGCCGCCACCGACAGTACCGGTGCCGGCAGTGGTCACTCAGAAAGGATTCATGCCTGAGACCGTTCCGATCATTCGGCCCGTGCCCATGCAGGAGCCGTCGTTTCCTGCTCCGCCTGCACCGCCGGTTCGCACAGCCGTACCCCAGACGCCGGTTCCGATACCCTCTGCCGTTGAAATGTCAACAATGAAGCCGCTGCCAAAGAGCATCGATAGTATGCGCACGACGCCGGTCCCGATTCCGGTACCGCCGGCAAAAAAAGAGAAAACCCGCAGAGGAACGTTTCATGTACCGGGGAAGGTTGATTTTACCAACCTTGTGAGTGAAGCCAGGATCGTCAATTTGATACCCGGACAGTGGGCTCTCCGGAAATGGCCGCACATTTGGGCGGTTATGGGCGGAGCAGTGCTTGCGGCGCTCGGCGTCATCACGTTGGTCTACGGAGGGTTAAGCTTATGGCAGATGCAACTTGAGCAGCGGACCGCGGCAATCGATCAGCAGATCGAAAAATTTCGCAGGGATATCCAAGTATATGAGACGCAGGAGCCGCAGATGACCTCGATCGGAGAGCGCATCAATATCATTCGTGACTTGCTGGGGCAGCATATCTACTGGACGAATTTCTTTGCTCTGCTTGAGAAATACACGCTTCCCGACGTCTATTATGATGGCGTCGCAGCGACCACAATCGGGGGGCTCAGTTTGAGCTCACACGCGAGCAGCTACGAAAGTATTACGAAATTATTGAAACTCCTCAATTCCCCGGACTCGCAAGAGTTCGTGACCAAGGCAACCGTTTCGGGAGCTCAGCAGGTCGTTGGCGAGGATAACGAAACGCAAGTAGCGTTTACGCTCGAGCTGACGCTGAATCCAAAACTATTTTATTATCATGGAGCTTCTCAAGAAAACTAAAAAACCGAAATCCGAAGAGATTCTGCAACCGCCGAGTTTAGCGCTGCAGATAATCAATCGATACATTCGCTGGGTTGTATTTTTGGTGATTGTCGTGACGCTCTTTGTAGGGTACTGGTATGTTATTAGCAGGAAGGTAACCGATGTGCAGAGCGTCGCAGCGGAAAATTTGGATGCAAAACAGCAACTGCTGAGCTTCCTAGAGTACTCCAAAGGAGATTTGGACAGGATCGTCAATGACTTCAGCGTCATGCAGCAATCGAAGCAGGCAACGTTTACCAGATTGAATGCCATGCTTCCGACGGAGTCCCGCTATGAAGAACTTTTTACCATGGTCAATACTATTGTCGAGCACGGTGGGATGAAAATGACGAGCATCAATTTTGGCGGCACCGATACCGCAACGCAAGCCGAAAGTGCCCCGGGAGACACGGTATCGCGCGATCGTCGTCCGACTACCGTCAACAGCATAACAATATCGATTACCATTGAGGGAGGCACGTATGATTCCTTTAAAACCCTGCTCTCGTATTTTGAACGAAACATCCGGTTGATCGATATAAAGTCGGTGGCTTTCGACGGCGGCGCATATCAGGTTACGAGCGAAGCGCAGGCCGCGACACCGCACTATGATATGGAACTTATAACTTATTTTTCGCCAAGCACCTATGCAAAATAAAGATATCGTGCTGTTGGCAGTCGTCATAATTCTGATGGGCTCGTCGGGGTTGCTCTTGTACAGAAGTTTTCGGCAGCAGCCGATCACGTTTCAGGAGTCCGGCGCCGTGTCGCAATCGGATGCCGGCATCCGCGATCAAGTACAGCAGATCAGCGTGCGCATGCACACGGCCATATCGCAGTTTGATCCCGGCGGCGCTCTCGATCAGCTTGTCGTGAACAAGCAGTTTCAGGAATTAACGACGGACGCCATCGTGAACGTAACCGTAGGCGCGTATGGCCGCGGTAACCCGTTCATCCCGCCGCCAAAGAATCCGTAACATGGTGAAAGCCCTCATTAAGCAGTATTTTGACCTCCTGCATGCCAAGCAGGTGCTGGACGACCGGCAATATCAATCTGTTATCGGTCAGGACATCTCGTCGCTTGCGGATGCCGAAAAGGCCGTTCGCCAGACCGTGGTGGTCGGCGAAGAGGACCTGACGCGCATAAAGGCGGAGCTGTACAATCTGCCCTACGCGGTGCTCATCGGTAAGGTCGTGTCCAGCTCGACTTTGAATTTGCTGCCGCGGGATCTTGCGGAAAACTACAAGATCATCGTATTCGACCGCGAGATGAACGGCATTAAGGTCGGCATGGTCGACCCGGGAAATTTTAAGGCCGTTGAAGCGGTCGATTTCATGGCGCTCAAGAATAATCTGCAGGCGCAGTACTATACGATATCGATCGATAGTTTTCGTGCCGCAATCAAACAATACGAATCGCTGCATGAAGAGGTAGGCGAGGCGCTCGATACGGCCGAAACGATCTTCGGACCGAAGGAGGAATTGGTGCCGGAATTGTCGGGCAAAGAATCGCTCGACGAGATGATAAAAAGCGCGCCGGTAACCAAGATTATTTCGGTCATCTTACGGCACGCTATCGAAGGACGCGCATCCGACATTCACGTCGAGCCGGTCGCCAACCAGAGCCGTATCCGGTACCGCATCGACGGTATTCTTCACACGACCATCGTATTGCCGATCTACGTGCACTCCGCGTTGGTTTCGCGCATTAAGGTCATGGCGAACCTGAAAATTGACGAAACGCGCGTGCCGCAGGACGGACGCATTCGGCTGAATATTTTCAATAAAGACGTCGATTTCAGAATTTCCACGCTGCCGCTCGTGATGTATGAAAAGGTCGTCATGCGTATCTTGAGTACGCCGGAAAAAGCGCCGACGCTTCAGGATCTGGGATTTGAGGGATTGCAGCTTGCGAAAATGATGTCGAATATCAGGAAACCGAACGGCATGTTTTTGGTGACGGGACCGACCGGGAGCGGCAAGTCGACCACGCTGTTCGCCGTATTGTCGGCGCTGAATTCGGAGGCCGTCAACATCACGACGCTGGAGGATCCGGTCGAATATTTCATTGCCGGCGTCAACCAGTCGGCGATACGCGGAGAAGTGGGTTTTACGTTTGCCAACGGGCTTCGGTCATTGCTTCGCCAGGACCCGAATATCATCATGGTCGGGGAAATCCGGGATAACGAAACCGCCTCGCTGGCCATTCAGGCAAGCTTGACCGGGCACTTTTTACTCTCGACGCTCCATACGAACAGCGCCGTGGGGGCGATCCCGCGGTTATATGACATGAAAGTCGAACCGTTTTTGCTTTCCAACACGTGTAATCTGCTTGCCGCACAGCGCTTGGTTAGAAAAATTTGCATTCATTGCAAGGAGGAAGTGAAGATAGACCCGAAGGTCATGTATCGCATCGCGGAGGAGTTTCAGGCCATACCAGATCGCGCCCTGTATGGCGGTATCAATAAGAGCAGCCCGATGAAATTTTTTCGCGGCCGTGGGTGTCCGCGGTGCGGCGGCTCCGGTTATTCCGGCCGGTCAGCGGTCGTTGAAGCGATCGACGTCACAAAGCAGATGAAAGATCTGATTACGACCGGGTTTCGCCGCAAGGAAGTCGAGGAGGAACTCAAGCGTCAGGATTTTATCACGATGAAACAGGACGGCATCATCAAAACGTTGCTGGGTATAACATCGCTCGAAGAAGTGTTCGTCGCGAGCGAAGAGAAGATATAATCATTAATAACAGTTATTTTTTATGGCAAAAACGATACTCATTGTGGAGGACGACGAGTTCCTGGTACAAATGTATGCCACCAAGCTGGAACTCCAGGACTATCATGTTGTGACGGCGGGTGACGGGAAGCAGGCGCTGAAGACGATAAAAAAAGAACCCCCGGACCTTATTTTGTTGGATCTGAATCTGCCGATTATGGACGGCTTCCAAGTTCTTGAAGAATTGAAAAAAGATCCGGTAACAAAGAAGATTCCGGTGCTGGTACTTACGAATTACGGGCAGAAGGAACACGTTGACCGGTGTCTGGCGCTGGGTGCGGCTGATTATCTGATTAAGGCCCACTTTGTGCCGTCCGAGGTCGTTGATAAAATAAAATTACTCATCTAATGACCTCCGGAACCGCGGATACATTGCTCCTGAATTCCATTTTTAGCGCCGCCCTTGAACGGAAGGCGACGGATGTCCATCTTATGGCGGGCAATTATCCCGTCTTTCGACTGAACGACAAGCTGTATGCGTTCACCGACGCCAAGATTTTAACCGTTGATACGATTAACACGCTCGTTGAGGGATGGCTGACGGAAGCCGAGCGGGCACGACTGGTTTCCGATAAGGAAGTCCGCGCCGCATACGTGTGGGCTAACCGCGCGCGCTTCCGCGCGACAATTTTTTATCAACAGGGATACCCTGCGATTTCGTTGCGTATGATTCCGGCGGAACTGCCGACGGCGAAGGAACTGCAGATCCCCGATATTCTGGTTTCCGCGACGGCACACCGTCAGGGATTGATTTTTATATGCGGGCCGTTCAACTCGGGCAGGACAACCACGGTGGCCAGTTTGCTGCAGCACATTAATACGAACCGCAGCAAGCGCATTATCAGCTTGGAACGGCCTATCGAATACATATTGGTGAACAGCGCTTCGATGATAAACCAGCGCGAGATCGGAAAGGACACCCCGTCATTTATACAAGGTTTGCGTGATATCATCGATGACGATGTCGACGTCGTCGCGATCAGTGAACTGCAGGAGGAGGGGATCCAGGAAGCGGTGCTGGAACTTGCCGAAAGCGGCAAACTCGTTATCGCGGTGCTCAATGCGACCTCGACGATCTCCGCTTTGGAGAGCTTTTTGGCCAGTATCGCAAAGGAGCGCCGCCCGTGGGCGAAAGATGTGATCGGTGAGCTCATGCACATCATGGTTGCCCAGCGGCTGGTACCCGCCGTTGGCGGTGGGCGAGTTCTTGCCTGTGAGATTCTCCTCAGATCGGCTGCCGTGACGTCCATCATTCAGGAGGATAAATTCGGACAGTTGCACAGCGTCCTGCAGACGTCGCGCGAAGAGGGAATGATAGGGCTTGATTACCGCTTGTCCGAGCTTGTGCGGGCGGGAAAAGTTTCGGGCGAGGTGGCCAAGAAATTTGCACTTGATCCGACGAATATTCGAGGGTAAACTGATGCCGGTCTTTCGATACAGAGCATTAAATCAGTACGGGCGAACCGTTCGCGGCCTGGCAGAAGCGACCACGGTCGAGGCGATCGCGGAGCTGCTTTCCGAACGGCATTTGACGATCATATCGGTCGTTGAACATGCGCGGCGCTCGCTCGGCGCATCGCTCAAGTTCGTCGGCAGGGTAAAGCGCAAGAATGTTACCATTTTTTCGAGGCAGCTTGCCGTCATGATCGCGGCAACCGTGCCGATCGTCCAGGCACTCAGGATTTTGGCAACACAAACCAGTGATAAAGCGCTGCACCAGGTTATCATGACCGTCGCCAATGATATTGACGGCGGCATGAAACTCTCGTCCTCATTTGCCAAACACCCCGACGTATTCAGTAATTTTTACGTGGCCATGTTGCGATCGGGCGAGACGAGCGGTCGGTTGGAGAAAGTGCTGAATTACCTGGCAACGCAGATGGAGAAGGACTATGACCTCATTTCGCGTATCCGCGGTGCAATGGTCTATCCCGTTTTTATCCTGACCGCAATGTTCGGCGTCGGCACGATCATGCTTATTTTCGTGGTTCCGAAAATGACGGACCTCTTAAAGGATACGGGAGCCGAGCTGCCGTTGATGACGAAACTTCTGATCGGTGTCAGCGACTTCCTGGTG
>MHKK01000061.1 GCA_001818365.1 Candidatus Komeilibacteria bacterium RIFCSPHIGHO2_01_FULL_52_14 | reverse complement strand
GCCGGTACGCTCCTGGATCAATTTGAAGCGCTCGGATATACGGCGATTGTCCGCGACCTTGCACGGCTCGTCGCACGCGGTCAGATCGAACTCACCGGTTCGGCATATTCGCACGCGTTCCTGCCTCCTCTCCCTGAAAAATAGATTATTCATCAAATTCAGCTACAGGAAAAAATTCTGAAAAAAAACTTTCAGGGAGTTAAGCCGGCGGGTTTCTTTATCCCGGAGATGGCCTACACGCATCAGCTCGGCGGTATCATAAAAAAACTCGGTTACCGATGGCTTATCCTGGATCCCCGCAGTTCTAAACTGCCTCCTCAGCCCGAAAAGAAATATCTTGATCGCCGCACCGGACTCACGATCGTCTTCAGAAACCGGAAATTCTCCCGGTCCTACCCTCCGGAAGCCATCCATACGGCACTCAAAAAAAATAACTGCCCGGATTACATCATCACCGCGACGGACGGAGAGCTGTACGGCCATTTCCATAAGGACTGGCAGGAACACCTGATCCGCGTTCTCCGATCAAAACACGTTGAAACGGTACAAATCTCCGAATACATACAAGGGCTTCATGAAGCCAGCCCTATTTATCTGCAACAGGCATCCTGGGAAACACGCAGACGCCAGCTCAAGCATAACAACGCCTTTAGTATCTGGTACAACAGCAGCAACCCGATCCATAAAAAACTCTGGCATCTGGCCCATTTTGCAATCGCCGCTGTCGACGAGCATGCAGGGGATCCGAACCATTCCTGGGCCCGTTGGCATCTTGACCGCGGCCTTGCCTCATGCAGCTGGTGGTGGGCATCCGAGATCAAAACCTCCGCTTTTGCTTCGATCGGATGGAGCCCCGATGAGATTGAACACGGCGCCACCGAGCTTATCAAAAGCGTTCGCTCGATTGAAAAGCTCGGCGCCCGAGAAAAAATACGGGGAGAGAGAATGTACTCCGATCTCATGCAGGATGTGTGGGAGAAACATTGGAAAATCTATGGACACGCCTGAGGCCTATAAAGCGCTCATACAAAAGAGCTTCGTGAACAAGGGGCTTGACCACCACTATGTGGATTCTCTCATGGTCGGGGTGGTACAAAAATACTTTCCCGAAGTCACCCGCATCGATAAGGTCCGGCATGACATTTATAAACGCCGGGTCGGTAAAAAACACAGTACTTTTATTTACGGGTACTACATAACGGGGAGCACGAAAACGGGCGTAAAAATAACGAAATATCTGATTTACAGCTCGCATACCGATGAGTCCCGCTTGCTCGCCTACAATAATATGAAGCTGCTCGATAACAACGGATTTAACCGGGGAAATTTCATCGCGATCCGGCCGCTTGCATACCTGCCCGAGACAAAGGCGCTCATCTATGAAGGGATTGAAGGCAAAAATCTTTTGCAATATATGAAGCAAGGCACGCGGCCGCCGATGCTGGAAAATCTCATGTCTCGTGCAGCCGGCTGGTTAAAAAAATTCCACACGTTCAAATTGCCCGAGCATAATCGTGCGCGCTTCTCCACCTTCGATTCCAAAAACATGAACCCGACGCTCGAGAATCTCATCACCGAGGTACAGCGTACGTGGCCGGAGCGAGTGGCGCTTCTGGAAAAATTTTTTGAAACGTTTCTCTCGCTTGAGGACTCGCTCAAAACAACCTACACTCCGGGCCTTGTGTACGGCGACTATCACCCCGAAAATATCATCACCGACGATCTGACGACGGGTACTCTTACCATGATCGATTTTACCGACCTCGCCATCGGGGACCAGCTCCGCGACATCGGGAGCTTTGTACAGCAGCTTCATTTTATGGCGCTCGAATTTTACGGTGTACCGGAACTTGAGGCGATGCGCGTGAGCTTCGTTGAAAAATACTTTGGTAAAAAAATCACGGAATTATCCGACACCGAATTCCAGCGCATCAATCTGTACCAGGCCTGGAACTCCGCGCGCGGCTTTGTCTGGTTCCTGTTTATTACCGGGTTCCATGAAGATTCATTCAACCTTCTTGAAGATGCGTGGCGCTACTTGATGCTCGTGCAGCAAAAAAAACGCACCATTCGCTTCAGTACCGAACAATGACCATTGCGCACCTGCACGTCGCGGATACCAAGAATCGCGGCGATGTCGCGATTGTCCTTGCCGTCCAGGAATTATTGCGCAAAAAGTTCCCACGCTGCCGTATCCTTGATATTCCTCTCGATCATCTGAAGAAAGGGCTTTCGCGGGCAGAAATTGCCACCATTAATCGAAGCGCTTTTGCGCTCATCGGCGGCGGGGGCATCTACTATCGTTATTTTCTCCCCTTTGACTACAGAAGTATTCATGCGATTACCACGCCTATCGTGCTTTTTGGCGTTGGTTACATCCGGGAGCTTGGTGCACGTCCGTTGGCACACCGAGAGATCCGGAGTGTTATCGCCTTGAATCAAGCAGCGGCCCTCTCCTCCGTTCGAGACGATTATACAAAGGCCTGGCTGGTCCGGCACGGAGTCCCCTCCCGCACTGTCCAGGTGATAGGCGACCCGGCGGCGCTTCTCTCGGAACAAAAGCCACAGCATTTCTCTCGGTCAGGCACGATACGCGTCGGGGTAAACCTCAATTACTCCGGTTGGCTCGGGTTCGGCCGGTACCAGGAACATATCATCAAGTCATACAACGAGGTTATCCGATATTTTGAATCGCGGGGAGCGTCCATTTTTTATCTTCAGCATCATCCTGATGAACGACGCATCTATCCGCAACTCGCCGCAAAAAAAATGCAGGTCGTCTTTCGCGCCCCTAGAGAACAAAAGTATATCTATGGTACAATGGACATGATTATCGGCATGATGCTCCACTCGGTAGTGTTGGCATTCGGAGCAGGCACGCCCATCGTCACCGTCGGCTACGATCTTCGCAACACGAGTTTCGTGCGATTCATCAAACATCCGGAACTCGTCATACGGGCAGACCAGCTGTCGAGTAAAAGCCTGTTGCTGCTTGCGCAGACGGTGTATCGGAGACGCGCAGCGTATCGAACCGATTTCAGCAAACGAAAAAAAATGATCACGCGGGCGCACGCGACCTTTCTCAAAAAAATACAGGAACTGATCGTATGAAAAATGCCATAGACCTCCAGATGCACTCGTACTATTCCGACGGCAGCAAATCGCCGGCCGAGCTCGTAAAGCTGTTGGTTGCAAAAAAGATCGTTGTTGCGTCTCTTACCGACCACAACACCATCCACGGGCAATACGAGTTTCAGGCGGCGGCGAAAAAATACGGGATCAAGGTGATAAACGGCGTTGAACTGTACATCACATACAAAAAAAGGAATCTGCACCTTTTGGGCTACAAGATCGATATCAATAATGCCCGGCTGCACGACGTTCTCCGCGAAACACAAGTAAAACGGAAGAAACTTATCGAACGGCTCGTGCCAAAATTGAAGCGCGTCGGTTTGCACCTCGACATCAGCGAATTATTCGCCCAACCGTCGACCTATATCGGGGTCGCAAACGTCGTCCGGGCGCTCAGACACGATCCAAAAAATCAGGCAATCTTTCAAAAAGCGCTCAATAAGAAAGAGTATGATTTTTTTGAGGTATACAACAAATTTTTCTCGGCGACCGCGCCCTGTTATCTCCCCGAGGTCTCACTGCCGGCACGTGAGGCATTTGATCTCATACGGCGAAGCCGGGGCATCGCGGTGCTGTCGCATCCGGGTTGGCATTTGAGGTTCGATGACGATCACGTCATTACCGAGCTTAAAAAACTCGGCCTTGCCGGCATCGAGTGTTTCTCGTCGCACCATAACTGGGATCAGACGGCACACTATATGACCATTGCACGACGGGAGAAGCTGCTGGCGACCGGCGGCAGCGACTACCATGGTGATTTGCCGGGCGATGCAATTATAGAAAACTACTACGAGTACACCTCCCTGCCCTACGATATCTACGAAAAAATAAAAGCGTTTTAACGTTCGTACCGTGCCGAAATGAAACAGGGGCCACCGATGGTGGTCCCTGTTTCATTTATCACTACCACTTCGGGGAATCCTAATTTTGCGTTGTTTTTTCGTCCGTAAGGTGCTATAAATCGTGCGGGCAAAAGTCAATCAAAGAACCTCATAAATCCAGTGTTTCTAGTATTTATTGTTGTTCTTAGCGCTTCGATCCTCATTCCCGGGCCGATGATCGTGATTCTTGTTGCGAACGCCGCAGCAGTGATCATCCTCTCGTCCCTTCAGATTTTCTCTGCCATTTTCCCGCGTTCCGAACCGGGCCGCCTGAACACGAGCTCGCACGCTTTCGTTTCAATCCTCGTTCCATCCTACAATGAACCCCCCACGCTCCTCATGTATACGCTTGATGCGCTTTCCCGTTTGGAGCACGACAACTTCGAAGTACTCATTATCGATAATAATACAAAAGATTCTGAGATCTGGAGACCGGTTGAATCGTACGTGCGAACGCTCGGCGAAAAATTCCGCTTCTTCCACGTGGACAATCTTCCAGGCTTCAAGGCCGGGGCGTTGAACCGTGTTCTGCAATTTGCGAATCCGAAATCTGAGTACGCCGCAGTCATCGATGCTGATTATGAAGTCGAGCCGGAATTCCTAACCGCCGCGTTGTCGTATTTCACTGGCGAGGACATCGCACTCGTCCAATTCCCGCAGCAATATCGAAATTGCGTAAAAGCCAACCAGCCGATCGCCGATGAATATCGTCATTTCTTCAAAATCTATATGAATATGGCGAACCACATGGATTGCGTCCCGTCGACCGGAACGGTAAGCGTCTATTTGCTTGACGCGCTCCGGCGCATCGGTGGATTTCGCGAGAAAGCGCTCACGGAGGATGCCGATGCGGGCCTTCGGCTCTACGCGGCGGACTATCGCGGCGTCTACGTCGACCGCTCCATCGGTTACGGCCTCATGCCGTACGACATCGAGGCGTACCGCAAGCAGAAGAACCGCTGGGCAATCGGCAACGCGCAATCGATCAAGTCTCTTTTCTCGCTCTATGGAAAAATCCCGTTCCGATCATGGCTCGGCTTCCTCGCCAATCTCACCGCGTGGAACCATCTCAATTTTCTCCCGTTCGCCGTGCTCGCGGCGTACACCATCGTGCTAATCCCGTTCATTTCCACGACGGTGTCCCACCAAGGACTCCTCACCATCGCCTCACTTTCGATTTTCATAACGCTCGCGTCGAAATTCGCGCTTTTCGTGGTCTCGCTCCGCGGCCAAAAGAAAGTCCTTCGTCGAGCTTTCAAGGCGTTTATCGTCCATATGGGTATGACGCTGCTCTACTCGGAGGCGTTAGGTGTCTTGTTGTTCGGGACAAAATCCGGATTTGAGCGCACCAACAAATTCATCCTTTCGAAAATGCCGAGCTTGCTCAAAAATTCTTACCGCGAGCTCATCCTCGGCGCTTGGTTCGCGATAGGGGTCGCGGAAGCCGTCTTGTGGGGCACACGCCCGATCACAATCATAGCATTCCTTGTTTCCTCGCTCATGCTCCTTTCTTTCTATTACGTCGCTTGGAAGATTGCCCCCACGAAAACTTATTCAAAAAAGATACTTGCCGATCTGGAGCATGAATATCAGCCCTATCTCACCTCAAAAATCACATGAAAGTAGCCCTACTCGCCCCACTCTGGAAAAAAATTCCGCCGGAAAAATACGGCGGTTCTGAACTCGTCATTGCCAACTTAGCGAAAGGTCTCGTAGCGCAGGGGCACGACGTGACGACCTTCGCGTGCGGTGGATCGGTGGTTGCCGGCACTCTGGTGCCCGTGATTCCCAAACCGATGTACGATCTTGTCGGCGGGTTTGATTGGAACGGAATCAAACAATATGAATTTCTCTCGTTCTTCGAGCTCGCAAAGCAGTCGAAGGAATTTGATATCATCCACAACCATATGGGCTTACATCCGATAGCGTTTGCTCCGCTCTTGCCGATCCCCATGGTGACAACCTTGCATAGCAGCTTACCCCCGGATTTTCCGTACCTTGCAGAAGCATTCCGTGAATTTCCCTTCGTGTCGATAAGTGACGCGCAGCGGACGCTCGCGCCGGGGTTGAACTATGTGGAGACCGTGCACCACGGCATTGATATCAATGCCTTCACGCCGCGGCTCGAAGGCACGGGCAAAGGTTTCGCATTCATCGGCACGCTCTCACGCAACAAGGGCGTCGACATTGCGATCCGAACCGCGAAAGCGCTTGGCATGCCGCTTGTGATCGCGGGAGAGGTGCGGGAAAGCGATAAAGGATTCCAGGATAAGGAAGTTTTTCCATTTGTGGACGGGAAAGACATCCGCTTTGTCGGAGAGGTTAGCCACGAAGAGAAGAACCGCATCCTCCGCGAATCGGATGCACTACTTTTCCCGTCGCGCTGGAATGAAGCATTCGGCCTCGTTATGGTCGAAGCGCTCGCGTGCGGCACACCAGTCGTCGCGCTTGGGAATGGCGCGGTTCCGGAAATTTTGCGCGACCGCGTTACGGGATTCGTCACCGACGCCGAGAAACAATTTCTTGAAGCCGCGAAAAAGATTCCATCCATTTCGAGAAGCGCATGCCTGGCGGAAGCTGAACGACGTTTCGATCTTTCCGTCATGGCGAAAAAATACGTTGAGGTGTATCAATCGTTGATCGCAAACCGATGAAAATAGCCATCGTCGCTCCCGTTATGGTTCCGGTGCCTCCTCCTAAATACGGGGGTGTTGAACAAATTGTCGACGAACTTGCCCATGGACTTGGCGAACGCGACTACGCAGTCACGGTTTTCTGTTCCGGTGGATCGACCATCGCCGGAAAAAATATCGAACGCGTGGAAACCTCGCCATATCCCACACGCGAGCACCAGAAAGAGAACCGCACTCTGGAGATCGCGCAAATCGAAGCGGTGCTCGATCGGCAAGACGAATTCGACGCCATCCACTTTAATTATGAGCCGATCATATTCCGCGCCGAGCGCGACGGTAGGGAAGTAAATCTCCTCGATTATTTCAAAAAACCGGTGGCATGCACATTTCACAACATCACGACCATCCCCGAGAATATCGCATACTACCGTTCAGCCGCATCGCTTTACCGACACACTATGGTTTTTGTGAGCAAAAACCAGCGGAGCCATGTGTCATTCTTCCCGAATTCAAAAGTGATCTATAACGCTATTCTGCTCGAACACTTTCCCCTCGAGAAACATAAAGAAAATTATCTTCTCTTCCTCGGCAGGATCACGCCGGTCAAAGGTATTCTTGAGGCGATCACTGTGGCGGAAAAAACGAATATCCCGCTTATTATCGTGGCAAAAGTTGATCCCGTCGACCGCGTATTTTACGAAAAAGAAGTAAAACCGCGCATTGACGGCACGCTTGTCCGCTACGTCGGCGAGCTCAGCGTCGAAGAAAAAATAGAATATCTCAAAAAAGCGCGGTGTCTTTTGTTCCCAATCCTTTGGGAAGAGCCGTTCGGCCTCGTTATGGTCGAAGCGCTCGCGTGCGGCACTCCGGTCGTCGCATTCCGGCGGGGGTCTGTTCCCGAAATAGTGCGCGACGGCGTGAATGGTTATATCACGGATACCGTTGACCAAATGATAGTCGCAATCCAAGCGTGCGAAAAAATTTCTCCAAGCGACTGTCGGAAAAGCGTCGAGCGCTTTTCTATCGGCCGTATGGTGGACGAATATGAGAGTATATTCAGAAAATTAGGCGATGCAAAGATAAACCAGCTGGGGTAAATCTCAAAAAATCAAAAAAATCAACCCTTCCACCTCCGCCACCCTTCGCTCACCACAGGTCGGGCGACCAGAGTGCTTTGTGAGCAAACGATGAAATTGCCGTTTGCACCGCGACCGGCGGCAGCGATTACCACGGTGACCTGCCGGGCGATGCGATTATCGAAAACTACTACGAGTATACCTCCCTACCGTACGATATCTACGAGAAGATAAAAATTTTCTAGATACGACTACGAGCAAAAAATCATTCTATATAATGAACTCGCTTACTGAGGTCATCGCCTGTGATAATTTGTAGCGAATCAACAAATGATTTCAATTCTTCTTGCGTCAGCTGATCGTGCACACTTATAGAAATAACCGTTCTGTCCAAGATTGTGAAATAGAGATACTGATCCTCGACAGGAATCGATGGTATCAGAAGCACTGTATAGATCGGGTGGTTTTTAGGGGTCGTGAGCAATAATTCACAATTTGCCTTCGATGCCGCCTGATCGGTAGATAAAGCGCCGCTGCAGTCGGTTGGAGGTTTCAACGTATCCGGACTTTTGATCAAGTGCACCAATATTCTCTCGTGAGCCGATGATTGGTACTCAAGGAATATTTCATCCTTCGAATTTGGGTTGTCCGGATGTACCGTATACGCGTATCCTTCTTCTCCTTTGGTCCGAATTTGCCATCCAACGGGCAATACTGATGGAAGGTAGAAGGGTATGGTAAGTTTGCTCAGTGCCTCTATATTTTCTCTTTGCCGTTTGAGGGTATCATCAATGATTTCCTGGGTATTATCATTAACTGGAAGCAAAGGTATGGTGATAGCGATAGATTCAATCTGCGTACATTCGGCGTCGTCGGGTGGAGGCGCGATGATTAAACCATCAGCTAAATCAACATCAGTCATCCCGGTAGCCTCAGATATTTTCTTTATGTCGTACTGAGTAAGCTCCCCCTCGGGGTCAGGCCACACGTATCCGATATTCCCTTGTCTCGCGTACTGGATCTGGGATGTGAGGGGTGGTAATTCAGTCGGCATACCATTTTTTATCGTAGGCTTCCAATCTGGTTTCACCGTTATAAAATCGTTACCGAGAACATCAGCAGTAAAGTCATCATACTCGCCGAAGAATGAGGGATATTCATACGTGCAGCGATAAGGTCGGTTGGTTGTTCGCACGGTAGCGTAAGATGCTTGTTGCGGTATTGTGGTCGGAACGTACGCCTGGATATTTGAGTTTGTTATTTCATTCAGTACTTCTGGGGCTGAGTTCGTTTGTTGGTTGGTTTGAGAGGCAGGAACTACGGACCTACTACTGAACCAATATAGCAAATATCCTCCGCCACCGAGCACCAAAACAGCTGCAATGCCCGCAAGTACAGCTGTCTTAGATCTGTTCACCCGTATCGGTTCTTTCGTCACAACTGAAGGTTGAGCGCTCGCTGCGGAAAATGCATTTTGAATATCGGCAGGCTGCCACCCTGCTTGCTCGAGTTGCGACCTAATCACGGCGTCGCTCGCGCCGCTGGCTCGCATCTGTTGAACATATACTATAAGATCATACATACATTGAGTTCAGTATATCAAACATACTAGGATCAACAATCGTCATCGCCAATCTTGTTTATGACCAAAGTAAAAAAGAAGGCCCTATACCGACTGGTACAGGGCTTATTACATTTCGTAGCCAACAGGGATTAGAGCTCCTCATAGAGTTTGCTGCTGAGCTCCTCAAGCCGCTTGGTACGGCCTTCCTTGCTGTGCGGGTCTTTCGTCGCCTCGACGATACGTTTGGCAGCAGGCCAATCCTTGGCCTTGCAGCGCACTTGGAAGAGCTCGCGCTGACGGTGATCAAGCCAGCGGTCGTCGTACTGCGGGAATTTGCCGGGGTTCGCCTGCACGGTGGCAAGCCAGCCCTCGGCCTGGTCAGGGTCGGTCTCGAGTGCCGCACGAAACGACGCAGTGTCCGTTATTACCATTGGATTCGCCCTCTCACCGGGTTTGAAGGTACGTTGGTGTTGATTCCAAGCGGGCTCTGGACTCTATATCAGGTTCAAACCCTTGTAAAGATGGTACAATAAGAGTGCCCTATGCAAAAACAAAAAATTACCGTTGTCATGGCAGCCGCCGAATGCGCTCCGTTTGCGAAAATCGGGGGGCTGGGCGATGTTGTCGGATCCCTGCCGCAGGCGCTTGCCCAAGAAGGGGTGAACTGCATCGTTCTTCTGCCTCGGTACGCTTTTTTAAATCTGCACGATTCGCACATGATAAAACGAGGATCGTTTGTCGTGCATGAGAGCAAAACATTGGAGCGCTGCACGCTCTACGAGTTGCGCCAAAAATCGCCGGTACGCTACCTGTTCATCGATCACCCGCTGCTTGCCACAAACACCATCTACCATCCGCCAACGGGCGCCAAACCCGTCGAAACCCGCTATGCAAGAAAATTTTCTTTCTTCTCGCACGCGGTCGTTGAAGCCGTTCAACAATGCCGGCTTCAAGCTGATATCATCCACTGCCACGATTGGCATACCGCTCTTGTCCCCACATTTGTCGACCAGCTGGCCGTTCTGAAAAATTACCCGTTCACCAAGACCGTGCTCACGATACACAATCTCGGCATTAAAGGATTGATGCGGCGCGACGCATTGAGCGTTTCGCACATCAAGATCGACAGCACCCCGTCCCTCTTGGAGGATTATTATGATCTGGACGACAAACACCTTAACTCCTTAAAGCTCGGTATATTATCCGCGGATGCGATCACCACGGTCAGCCCGACCTATGCAAAAGAAATACTGACGCACGAATACGGTTCGGGTCTTGAATCGTTCTTGTTTCGACGCAAACGCGATTTGCATGGGATCCTGAACGGCATTGATACGAATTTCTTTAACCCCGCACACGATCCGGCGCTTCCAAAAACCTACTCCGTCAAAGATTGGCAAAAGGGAAAGTGCATCAATAAGCGCGCGCTGCAGCACGCATTGCACCTGCCGGAAAAAGACGTGCCACTCTTTGGTATGGTAAGCCGTCTCGTGACGCAAAAGGGATTCGACCTGATCATCGAAGTTTTGCAGGCGCTGTTGCCCCATGCGCAATTTCAGCTGGCCGTTTTAGGGACCGGCGAAAAAACGATAGAGCAGGCGCTCCGCAGTGCGGCCCACAAGCATCCGCATTCGGTTGCCGCGGTTATCGGGTTTAATCTTGGGCTTGCACAGCTTATCTACGCGGGCGCCGACGGATTCATCATGCCATCGCTTTTTGAGCCGTGCGGCTTAGGCCAGCTCATTGCCATGCGCTACGGTACGATCCCGATCGTCCGCGCGACCGGCGGGCTCAAAGATACGGTGCAGAACAACAAAACAGGCATCGTCTTCTCGCGCTATGACACGGGATCGCTTGCGCGGGCCCTCCTCAAAGCGATTTCGCTGTATGGTAAGAAAAAATCCTGGTATACTATGGTGGCAAACGGCATGCGTCATGATGCAACGTGGCGCAGATCCGCAGACGAATATCTTTCACTCTATCGCTCACTTCTATGATCACCAAGCCCGAGATCCGCAAGGATTACATCCAGGAAAAATACGTCATCATAGCGCCACGGCGCTCGAAGCGACCGAATCAATATAAGAAACCGACGCGTGAGGTGCGGGAATCCCTATCGCTGCCTTCGATATTCTCACGTGAATCGCTGAAGAATGAAAAAGCTCTTCTCACCGTGGGCGGTGAAAAAAACTGGATCATTAAAGTACTGAAAAATAAATTTCCGGCTGTTGACCCCTCTTTTCCGAAAGCGTACGGCTACCATGAGGTTGTGGTTGAAACACCCGATCCCAAACCGGAGCTTGAGGATCTTTCGGTCAAACACATCGCGCAGATACTGCATGTCTACGGCGAACGCACGACCGCCATCGCCCGCGATCCCCGCATACAATACATCCTGATTTTTAAAAATAACGGCGGTCGGGCCGGTGCTTCCGTCCAGCATTCGCATTCGCAAATATTTGCGACGGAATTTTTACCGCCGCATCTGCTCGATAAATCACAGAAGGAACAGGCGTACAAGCTCCGCACCGGCCGGTGCGCTTACTGCGACGTCATCAAAAACGAACGAAAAGGCCCGCGGCTTATTTTCCATGACCGTCACGTTATCGCCTTCTGTCCTTATGCGTCACAGCATAACTACGAGGTCTGGATCATGCCGATCCGGCATGTCGACAACGTCACGCAGCTCTCGCGCGATGAGCGAAACGACTGGGCAACGCTTCTGAAGCGTGTCCTGAAAAAAGTGAATAAGCTCAATCTGCCCTATAATTTTTATTTCCACCAGGTCGTAAAAGACGAGGATCAGCACCTATACCTCAAAATTATCCCAAGGGGGTCTGCATGGGCAGGTGTCGAGATCGGCTCGGGCATCATCATCAACCCGATCCCACCGGAGGAAGCGGCACGGTATTACCGATAGTAGCCGGCGGCACGTAAGCCGAATCTACTGAGCCGTTTTGAGCTTGTTCCACTCACCCCAGGTTCTGCCCAGCTCGGGGCCCCCGGTGATCTTGCCTCCGTGTACCGTACTCTTGTCTTTTGTCTCCCAGGCGGCCCGCCATGCGTGCCCCTTCTGTTCCTTTTTCTTATTCTCTCCTTGCTCAAGTATCTGACCGTCCTCAACGGAAACCTGCGTCCCGTCCTCAAGCACGCTGCGGCTAAACCGCTTCTGCCATTTATGACCGCGATCAGGGCCTGCTTTAATTTCTCCAATCTCACCGGCCATCTCGCCCTGCTCAGAGTAGTCAAAATTCTTTCCTATTTTTTTGCCTTCTTCGGGCCCGCCGGTTATCTCTTGCTCTTCCGAAATCATGTGGCCCTGGTCGTCATAGCCAAAATGCTTTTCACCGGCGTTGCCGCCACTCTCGCTGGCGATATCCCGCCAGGCGATCTCGGACACGCGGTCTGATTCGTCGTACGAATAGGTCTGCTCATAATAATATTCGGTACCTGCGTCCGGGTTATCCTGATTGCGCGGTTTGAAATGAATATCGTACAGCCGCAGACCGTCTTTATTTTCAACGTACAGATCACCGGCGCCGTCATCAGATATTTGCTCAACGCGCCGGCCACCTTCCTGCTCCGCTTCGGCAGCGACCGAATTAAACTTGCCGTATAGCGACTCTGCGTTTTCTACAGCTTGTTCTTCTGGCTTTTTTGGCTTCTCAAAATCCATATGCAACCACTATAACACCTGGCGTAACGATTCGCAACGCAATTAAACACATGCTATGATAAAAGGACGTGGAATCCCTTTGAAAAAGCAAGTTTTTTGACAGTTGACAATTAACCGATCGGTGATAGGTTGTACGAGTTAACTGTCAGCGGGCGTAAGCCACCCGTAGCTCAGCGGTAGAGCACTCAGGCCTTAATGCCTGAGATGTCGAGGGTTCAAATCCCTCCGGGGGCTCCAATACGGAGGTTCGAGCAAGGTGCTCGAACCTCCATTCTTTTTTAAGCTCACCGCTTTCGAATAGCAGGTTTCCGCCTCCACTAAAGTTTCGGCGGATCCGCCCTAGCTCGATTAGAGCGGCGGCGGACAAACCCCGTCCGCTGCGGCAATTCGGCCCCCCACTTGTGTACAGGTGGGGGGCTCTTCTTTTTTATACAAGGGGCCTCAGGCGATTTTTACGAACTTGTGTTTTCCGACCTGAATAACCGACCCCTTCTTCAGAATTATATCCCATCCATTTTTGAAATCGACTTTACTGCCGTCGATTTTCACTCCTCCTTGCTCGATCAATCTCCGCGCTTCTGATTTTGAACTGCATAAACCGGCCTCTACAAGCTTATCAGGAAAAGAACCAGTATAGCTGATAAGTTTTCTCACCGGTATATTTTTGGGCGTTTCCTTGTCCTTAAACTGCGAAACAAATTCATGATCTGCTTTACGCGCCGCCGCTTCGCCGTGATAGAACGCCACAATCCTGCGAGCCAATTCCGCTTTTGCGTCACGTGGATTTAATATACCTTGCTTCATCAATTTTTCACGCTCTCGGATTTCACCCATAGGAAGATCGGCTGCAAGAATAAAATAGGGAATGATCTCCTCGTCACGCATTGACATCACCTTACCAAATTGCTCTTTCGACGTATCGAGAATATTAATAACATTACCCCAGCTTGTGCTCATTTTGCGACCATCAAGGCCATTCAACATTCGTACCGTTAAAACTAGTTGCGGTTTTTGCCTATATCGCTCCTGTAATTTGCGCCCCGCCATTAAATTAAACAGCTGGTCGGTCCCTCCGAGTTCAACGTCTGCATGCACCGCGACCGAATCGTAGCCTTGCATCAACGGGTAAAAAAGCTCGCGCAAACTTATATCCTGATTTTGAGACAATCGCTCTTTAAAGTTCCTGCGTTGCAACATTTGTTGGATCGTAAACTGCTCCGCTAATTGGGTTACTTCTTGCAAGCTAAATTTTTTTAGCCACACACTATTGTACTTAATCTCGGTTTTTTTGATATTAATAATTTTACCAATCTGCGGAATATAATTCTTCAGATTTGCTTGAACCTGCGCTGGCTTTAAGAACGGTCGCTTTTCGAGCTTATCAGAGGGATCTCCAATCTGTGCGGTGAAATCTCCTATAATTAAAACTATCTGATGGCCAAGTTCTTGAAATTGTCTCAATTTTCTAAACACAACTGCCCTTCCGATATGAATCTTGGTGCCGGTCGGATCAATGCCGAACTTCACACGAAGCTTTTTACCTGAAAGCAGCGCCTCACGAAGCCCCCCCTCTGACGGATATATTTTGTCGACGCCTCGTGTAAGCAGTTCGTCTATCTTCTTGCGATCAGTGCTAATCTTCTGCATAGTAACTATAATTATAACGCAATTCTGATATAATGACACCCGAAATGCCCTGTACTACAACCTCGATATGCCCCGACACTGTCGGGAAAGGTCTCGCGGTTACGGAGTATACTATGAGAATACGAGCATTTATATCAGATGGCAAATGTCAAACAAACAACTAAACATCGAGGTTGATATACGGGGATGCCCATTCGTCAATTAAAAGCGAAACAAGCGCGGAGCGAAAGCTCGTTTCGTACGCGATCGCTCATAGCAGAGGGTCAGCCCACATCCGGTTCCCGGTCGGTTTTCCGTTCAGGCGGCCCGGTCTTCCCGCAACGCCGCCGGCCTGACGGACGGCGGGTTTTTCTTGTCGGGCTCATGCGTTTCGGTATTTTTTTCGCTCTGTTGGGCGCTATCGGGTTTGCCGGAATGGTTGCCTGGTATTCGAAGGATTTGCCGGATCCGAACAAAATCATCCAACGGGACGTTGCCCAGAGCACAAAGATATACGACCGCACCGGCGAAAAACTCCTCTATGAGATACACGGCACCGAGCGCCGTACACTGATAGAGCTCACGGACATCCCGCAATATGCCATTGATGCCACGATCGCAGTCGAGGACAAAAATTTTTATAAGCATAAGGGGCTGTCACTGACCGGCATCGTACGCGCGATTCTTTTGGAGACCGCGAGCAAGATCGGATTGTACAAAAAAGTTGTCCCGGGTGGTTCTACTCTGACCCAGCAGTTCATCAAAAACGCCGTGCTCTCGACGGAAAAAAGTTACGGACGAAAACTCAAAGAATTCATTCTCGCATACCGTCTCGAAAAAAAATTCAGCAAAAAAGAAATCTTAAAGCTCTATTTTAACGAGAT
>MHKK01000060.1:12518-15731 GCA_001818365.1 Candidatus Komeilibacteria bacterium RIFCSPHIGHO2_01_FULL_52_14 | reverse complement strand
GTCCTTGCGAGCTCATCAATCGTTCTGTTTCTCTCGGCAAGCAATTGCAGCATTGCGTCGCCGAGAGCATTGCCGGTGCGAAGCGTCTGGTGCCGTACCGGTAGCTCAAGACCTAGGAAGGAGAGGATATCTTCACCCGAAAGAACAGGATGCGCGCCTGCTTGCAGGAGGGTGTTGCTGCCGGCATAGAGCGGATCCGCGATGTCACCCGGTATAACGAGCACGTCGCGGCCGAAATCAAGAGCGAAACGAGCGGTTCCGAGGGCGCCCGATAGTTTTTTTGCCGCGGCGATGAGAACGGCGTGAGACAGTGCGGCAATAATTTCGTTCCTCCGGGGAAAATTCCATTTTGCGAAAGGCGTGCCTTTGGGGAAAGGGGATATGAGCAGTCCCCCCGCGGAAAGGATCCGGTCCGCGAGTTTTCGATTGCTTGCGGGGTACAGCTCATGAGCGGCAACCGGGGAGCCGACAACCGCGATGGTCGGCAAACCGCCTTCAAGCGCGGCTTCATGGCCGCAGGCATCGAGCCCGATTGCAAGGCCGCTCACGATCGTCAGCGGCGCACCGGCGAGCGGCCGCAGTATGCGATCAAGATTTTTTTCTGCTTGGAATGACGGCCTGCGGCTGCCGACAACGGCAAGCATCGTCTGGCAGGACAGCAGTTCCGCGTTGCCGCGGAAATAAAGTTCGGGCAGGTGCTTTAATGCCTGCGCTACCCGAACGGGATAGCCAGCATGATCGGGACGGAGGACCCCTTCTGGAAAATCGCTTTTTCCGCCAGAGGCGGACCACCCTCTGGGTGGCATACTATCGCTTTTTCCGCCGGAGGCGGACCACCCTCTGGGTGGCATATTATCGCTTTTCATACGATTGATGGATGGATTGTAAATGAAGGCCTGATTTGGCGCAAGCCGGCCCTTTCTTGACACAAAAACCCCGTTGGCTTATACTCGGCTGTTCTGCTCAAAAAGCGGAAAAAGTCCCAAAATAATCTGTTTTCGGTGTTGGTCACGGATAACGAAATAGCATCCCTCCTTGCTATTTTTCGTTCATCTTGTGGCCAGCATTGAGAGCAGATTTTGATTTTCACCCGAAGAACCCCCGTGAAGACGGGGTGAATTCGGAAAGTGAAAATCATCCCGAGCGAAGTCCCGCTCAGCGGGATGAAGCGAGGGATCTCGTCGACATTGCCACGTCGCTGCGGAGGCAGGGGATAGAACAGCAAATACATTTTAGTTATTGACTTCCTATTATTAAGGAGTTAGCTTAGGGCGTTGCTCTTTTTCTGCCAAAGGCAACTGCAGATGAAGTTTCCGCACCGGCCTGAAGCCGTTGCCGGAAGGTGCCTGAAGCACCCATCGAGCGATTCGAAGGGCAGAGGAGGTTCTTTACCATGGAGATTATCATCTGGCTTTGGTTCCGCAGGGCATGGATCCCGAAAGATCACTGGCTGCGCAGACGGTACAAGGGCTGGATCCTTGACCCAGTCCAGAGGGCTGCTCTCGGGCTTGTTTTCGCCGGTGCGTTCCTTGTTTTCGGTATGACCTTTCTTGTGCGGCTCGTACGTGTTCTATCCGAGCCGAAGACCGACGTCACAATCTTGATGGTCTATCTTTTTCTCGGAGCAATGGTGTGCGGATTCTGTGCCGCCATAATGGGAACGGCGGCCTGCAGTTTCCCAAAAACCGTGAAAGGGCTCTGCGCTGTTTTCAAGTTCCCTCCTCAGCTCCTGGGTGATGTTACGCGGGAGTGGCTGACGCAGCAGTCCGAACATGAGCTCCGACGTCTTGCCCAAAGCATCACGGATGCGGAGGCAATGACGAATCCTGCAAGCGAGAGCGCGGAGCGCGCGCGGATCGCCTTTCGGACGGCGTATACGTTGTTTCGTGACGCGGGGCTCATCGAAGATGTCGGCTACGGCCGGTTCTTCACTATGAAGCAGTCGGCGTGAAATTCACAAAGCCCTTCGCCTGGAGGTAATCAGGATTGACCCCGTCCCGCGTCGTAGTAAAGCGCGGGACGGGGGTTTTCTTTTTAAAATCCCCTCTTAAGATAAGAGGGGTAGGGGAGTTATGAGTTCGTAACTCCTCCCGTCCTCCCCTTATCCTAAGGGGAGGAGTAGCTAGTTGAATTTACTCGCTGCTTTTTCAGGACCGTTTTGAACAAGCTCTTTGATCGCGTCTGTCGCCCGGTCTAAAAGTTCCGGGAGTTTTTCATGTTGATCCGGTGACCATTTTTCCAGCACATAGTTTTCCGCTGGCCCGGTTTGCGGGCCGATGCCAAGCCGAACCCGAGCAAAAGCAGGAGTTCCCAGGGTATCGATGATTGATTGCACGCCTTTATGTCCGCCGCTGGAAGTAAAGTTTCCGACGCGGACAGTACCGAACGGAAGATCGATCTCGTCGTACACAACGATCAGATCCTCCGAACCCACCTTATAATAGTGAAAAAGCGAGGAAACGGGCATTCCCGATTCGTTCATGAAAGATTGCGGGAGGGCTACCAGCATATCCGCGCCGTCGAGCTTTGCCGCAGCAACCCGTGCGTTGAGTTTTTTTGACATTTTGAAGTTCGCCTCAAGTTTTTTTGCCAAAAGCTCGACGGCGCGGGCTCCAAAATTATGCCGCGTGTCCTTGTACTTCGCTCCTGGATTTCCTAGCCCAATAATTAATTTCATACCATTGGAATTGCGAATTTAGAATTTGGAATTTAGAATGTAGCGTCCAAATTCCATATTCCAGATTCCAAATTCTATTTATTATTCTTTATCCCCTTCTCAACCCAAATTTTTATGGGTGAACCGGTAAAACCGAATTTTTTTCTGAGCTGTCCTTCAATAAAATCAAGATACGTATAATTCAAGCTTGTATTTTCCTTGATGCGTACGACGAATTGTGGCGGGTTGATGCCGACTTGTTTCAACCGCTCGATGTACGGTTTGCGGGAGCCCTTACCCGTTGTCGGGGGGTGCCGTTTGATGATGCCTTTTAAAAATTTCGAAAGCGCATTTTCGGTAATCTCCCTGAATCGCTCCTTGTATACCGCGAGAATCGCTTCTTTCAGTTTCGGCATCTTTGTTTTCTGCTGCGCCGAGAGGAATACGACCGGGGCCCAGTCGAGCACGTTGAACTCGCGCAGGTAGTAGTCCTCGAATTTATTGATTCTTTCGGGCGTTTTATCTTCGATAAGATCCCATTTGTTCGCGATGATGAT
>MHKK01000060.1:11975-12488 GCA_001818365.1 Candidatus Komeilibacteria bacterium RIFCSPHIGHO2_01_FULL_52_14 | reverse complement strand
GGCGAGCTGCAGGTCCTGCGCCGTGAGCCGTGTCTGGACTTCGGTAACCAGCAGCACCACGTCCGCGTGCCGGATACTCGTTAAGCTCTGGTGTGCGCTTTCGGATTCGATGCTCGAAGGGTTTATTTTGCTCTTTCTGCGGATGCCGGCCGTATCCATGAGCTCAACCGGTTCGCCGGCGACGGTCAGGGGGATCGCGTTGGCATCCCGCGTCGTGTACGGCTCGCTGTGCACGATAAAGCGCTCCTCACCCGCCAAAGCGTTCGCGAGCGACGATTTACCCACGTTCGGTTTTCCGACAATGGTAATGGTGATGCGTTTCGTTTCCTCGGGTTCGGACATCTCGATGCGCCGTCCGATTTCGTCCAAGAGGTCACCGGTTCCCGCTCCGCTTATGGCGGACACCGGCCATGGGTTTCCGAAACCGAGCCGGTAAAATTCCGCGGCAGCCGATTCGTCGCGCGGAGCGTCCACTTTATTCGCAATAAGAAGAGTTCTTTTTTTATCCGTTGC
>MHKK01000060.1:10705-11950 GCA_001818365.1 Candidatus Komeilibacteria bacterium RIFCSPHIGHO2_01_FULL_52_14 | reverse complement strand
GTCGACGTGATTCCGGCTTTCGTGTCGACCATGAACAGGATCAGGTCCGCCTGTGCCGCCGCCGTTGCCGCTTGTTTGGAAACTTTCTGTTCGATCGGATTGTGCGCATCGATATCGAGTCCGCCGGTGTCGATGAGCAGGAAACGCTTACCGCTCCAGTAACATTCGCTTTCCTTTCGGTCCCGCGTCGTTCCCGCGACGCGAGAAACCAGCGCCCGGGGTCCGTGCGTAAAACGGTTGAAGAGGGTCGATTTGCCGACGTTCGCGCGGCCGATGAGTGCGACCCGTGGAAGGGGAGTCATATAAGTATCCTACGCTTACTGGTTCGGTAAGAAAAGGTCGGTTGACGTGGGCAGGGGTGCCGTCGAGGTTGCCGCCAGTTCGGCAGAAGTGAGCGTGCGGATGAGCTGGCGTTGCTTGACGGTCTGTACGTCGGAGCCGAGGAGAACCAAAAAATCGGGTTCCTGATACTCACCAGAAGCATCCGTAAGATTCAATTGCTTTGCCAGCGCCGTCCCGAGCAGGTCTAAGGGGATGAATGTTTGCGCCTGGATACCCAGTACCGATTCGAGAAGTGTGCGTGTTTCCGGCTTCTTACCGCCGGTGTAATCGTAAAGTTCGGTCACCGGCTTGTCTTGCCGCGTCGCGTTTCCCACGGCGAGCGGTTTAATCCCGAGCCGGTCGAGCAGCGTGCTTAAGGTTCCGGCCGCGTTCGGGATTTTGGTGCCGTTCAAAACGATGACGTTCGGATGTTCTTTCTTAAGGCCGGTTTCCTGGAATACGTTTTGCGCAAGCGCCTGCAGCTGCGCATAGCTCCCGCTGATCGGCTGGAGGATATAGGCGCCGTCAACACTCGATATCCCGCTCTGCAAATACGAGCCCGAAGTATCGTCGAAGACGACCGTTCCGATGTTGTCCGGTGAGATGTTTTTTGCGAGTTGAACGAGCTTGACGATCTCCCAGGGTTCGATATCGGTCCGCGTGTATTCATTGATCAAGTCAAAGAGCTGCGTCAATTTTCGCGGATTGAAAAGCGTATCGAAGGAAGAGATCTTCTTTTTCGTCGCCAGAATAATTTTTTGCTGGCGTTTGCTGCGTGCAAAGTCCGATCCTTCACCGTTGTTCCCGTGCCGCGACCGGGCATACACGAGAGCGGTCTTGCCGTTCATCGTCTGCGTTCCCTTGCGAAAGGTCACCGTTTGAACCTGATTTTCGGCGACCGGGAAAAGCGGATCGGTGAAATCG
>MHKK01000060.1:0-10661 GCA_001818365.1 Candidatus Komeilibacteria bacterium RIFCSPHIGHO2_01_FULL_52_14 | reverse complement strand
TATGAAACCCTGGAAGTCGACGACGCCCATGTACTGAATGTTCAAGCCGAACGCATCGCCGATTATTTTTTTGGTGATCCGGAACGCCTCTTCGGATCCGTTCTTGAGATGCAGGGCGTAGACGGAATTGACCTTCATATAGATACCGTTGCCCGTCGGCACGATGAGATCCCGCGGTACGGAGATCATTGCGGCTTCTTTCGTCGAGGGTTTGAAGCTCGCAAGAATGATCGTGTCGGTGAGGTACGGGCCTTCGTGCCCAGGCCCTCCGATCCCCATCAGCAAAAAATTGATCCGGTCGTCAGTTTCTCCTTTGAGGTCGTTTCGTGACGAACTGAAAATGTGCGTCAGCTGTCTGATGAAGAATCCGTTCTTGACGCCGACGAAGAAATTCTTGTTCGAGCGCGCGATGAGCACCGTACAGCTCGAGAGGATCAGAATGAGTACTATAAAAAAACAGGAGAGGAGCATCCGTCTCTTCCCCGTTTTCGGTTCTCGGCGCCCCCCGTTGCCTTCCGGCAAGAAATCAGGCGAGATAATGGGTCGTGTGCCGAAACTGCGCTGGTCGCGTTCATGCATACGCGGTTCGATCGCTCGTAGTAACGTTGTAACTTATGAAGAGCATATGCAGTATAAATGATTTACGGCGGCGCGGTCAATTTGCGGCAAGCACCTGTTTCTTGGTATGCTGTTCACAGTTTGCGCGTCAACCGTAGTCGTGACGGCTAAAATAAGCTATACTGGAGCAATATGTCGGAATTTCTTTCAATGAAAGAAGCACTTCGCAAATTCGGCGCCCTGGCGTTTGAAACTATCAAAGTTGTTGTCATTTCGTTCGCCATTATTCTGCCGATACGCTATTTTTTGATCCAACCGTTCTATGTGGAGGGCGCTTCGATGGAACCGAGCTTCCAGTCGCATGAATACCTTATCATCGATGAAATTACCTACCGTTTCCAGGAACCGGCCCGTGGCGATGTGGTTGTCTTGCGCTATCCGCGGGATCCGCAGCAGTATTTCATTAAGCGTATCATCGGTTTGCCCGGCGAGCGCATCAAAATAACCGACGGGACGGTTTTTATCAACGGAGAACAGCTGCAGGAGAGCTATCTTTCGCAGGAATACGCGACCTCGTATACGATGGATGAATTGACGTTAGCCCCCATGGAATTTTTCGTGATGGGGGACAATCGGGCGAACAGTCTCGATTCGCGATCGTTCGGGCCGCTTTCACGTAACAATATCGTCGGCCGTGCGTGGATCCGCGGCTGGCCGATCGATCGTTTGAGTTTTTTCAGCTCACCGCGCTATAACAGCCCGTAGTAACGCTATGTCATCCGTAAAAGCAAAAAAACAGTCATATCAGCTGCTTCGTGGCATGAAGGATATACTGCCGGAGGAGGAGCGGTACTGGCGGTTTCTGAGCGAGCGAGTCGTGGATTTTGCCCGACGTTTTGGATATAGCCGCATCGACACGCCGGTCCTTGAGCAGGCGAGTTTGTATTTGCGATCGTCGGGCCCAAGCTCCGACGTCGTCACGAAAGAGATGTACGTCTTCACCGATCCGGGAAACGAACGGGTGGCCTTGCGCCCGGAAGGGACCCCCGGTGTCGTCCGCGCGTACATCGAACACGGGCTCCTGAATCAGCCGCAGCCGGTAAAGTTTTTTTATATGGGGCCGATGTTCCGGCATGACCGTCCGCAGGCGGGACGCTTTCGACAGCACACGCAGTTCGGTTTCGAGGTTATCGGCGATCAAAGCCCGATTCTCGATGCCCAGCTCATCATGATGGGCTACCGGTTTTATAAGGATATCAATCTTGCGATACAGATCGACGTCAACAGCATTGGCTGCAGCGTTTGCAGACCGCGGTACGTAAAAAAACTCACCCAATTTTTAACGGATAATAAAAAATCGCTGGGCCTCGACGATCAGGAACGTCTCAAAAAAAATCCGCTCCGGGTCCTTGATTCAAAAGATCCGAACCTTGAACCGGTTCTCCAGCAGGCGCCGCAATCCGTCGATTTCCTGTGCGATGAGTGCAAGGATCATTTTGTCCTGGTACTCGAATATCTTGACGAACTTGACGTCACCTATAATTTGAATCCCCGCATCGTCCGGGGTCTGGACTACTACTCAAAAACAACGTGGGAGATTATCGAAACTGCGCGTACCGGCGGGCAGGATTCGCTGGGCGGCGGCGGTCGTTACGACGAGCTCCTGCATACGCTGGGGGCTCGCGCGAAAACGCCTGCAGTCGGTTTTGCATGCGGCGTCGAACGTACTATTACACGATTGCGGGCGAACGATATTGCGGTTCCGACGCTCCCCAAGGCGGGTTTGTATATCGCACAGCTGGGGAAAGAGGCGAAGAAAAAAGCCCTCCGGCTCTTTACGCTGCTGGACTCCGAGGGATACCACGTTGCCGAGAATCTTTCGAAGGATGGACTCAAAACTCAGCTCGAGAGCGCGGATCGCCTCGGTGTGAAGTACGCGCTGATCATCGGGCAACAGGAGATTGTGGACAATACCGTGTTGATCCGCGACATGGAAAATGGAAATCAGGAAACGGTGGACTGGGCAAAGATCGTTCCCGAGATCGGCAAGCGGCTTGAGAAAGGCGTTAACAGCAAACGGCTTGAACGGCAGCAGCCGCCCTTGCTCCCCGTGCAGCCGCAATAGCACGAGAACCCGTTCTTGAGCCCTCGCGGGGATACGCGTCCGACGGACTTGACTTCACGAACCGCCTTCAGCATAATAGGCGGTCTTTTTTTGTTGACGTTCGCATAACAAGCTGTTATTATTTTGATACCCTTACATTAAGTTATCCTATAGAAAGGAAGGTGACAGTGTGGCTGAAGTTAAGCGAAGGGACGGAGAGTCCTTCGAAAGTCTTATTCGACGTTTTTCACGAAGAACCCTGCAGAGCGGAAAGCTCCTCCAGGCAAAAAAAATCAGATTCCACCGTAAGCCAACGAGTTCACTCGCAAAGAAAGAAAGCGCGCTTCGACGTAATAAAATGCGCGGTCAGCGAGAGTATCTTAAGCGTATCGGCCGGCTTGATGAAACAACGGAACGCCGGCGCAGGTACTGGTAAGCGTGTTAGTTCATGCAACTTATACATCGCATTGAACAGGATTTGCTCGTAAGCTTAAAGGCGCGCGAGCAGGAGAGGATCGGTGCGTTGCGGATGCTCAAGAATGCACTGAAGAATTTTGCGATTGAAAAACGGACACCCATGGAGTCGCTCACCGACGAGCAGGTCGTGTCCATCGTTCGACAGGAAGTAAAACGCCGGAAAGAATCGATGCTCGCTTTTGAAAGCGGCGGGCGTTTGGATTTGGTCGCAAAAGAGAGAGTTGAACTTGGCATCCTTGAAACATATCTGCCGCCTGCTCTTGCCGCCGACGATCTTGAAGCCGTCATTCGTGAGGTAGTCGCGGAAAGAAAATTGAGTCCGCCGTATCAGTTCGGTGCCGTGATGGGTCCCGTCGTAAAGAAAATCGCGGGACGCGCCGACGGAACGACGGTCAAGGCGGCAGTTGAAGCATTCATAGCGAAGTCAGCTTAAAGGGAACAGAAAAACAAAACCCCATGCACAGGAGCCGATATCGATACGTGATGCGCGGTATGATAATCCTCTGCGCTGCTTTTGTATTTTTCTTTGCGCTCCATGCGTTCGCGCAAGTGTCGATCGATCTCCCGACGAACTTTGCCGGATTTTCCTCCCAGAGTTTGAAGACGACGATCGAGAACATCGTCAGGATCGTTCTCGGCTTCGTCGGGTTTATTTTCCTGTTGCTCATCATGTACGGCGGGTTCGTGTGGATGCTGTCGGCCGGTGATGAACGCAAGATAAGCCAGGCGAAGAAAATTATTGTCAGTGCGGTCGTGGGGTTGATCATAACGTTGAGCGCGTACGCGATCGCGTCATTTATCATTCGCTCGTTCGGCGTGGCGGTGAATAATGGCGGCGGAGGACCCGGCGGCGGTCCGGGGGGCTACGGCTATGCATTAGGCGGCGGGGTTCTTGAGAGCCACTACCCGGCGCGCAACGCTTCCGACGTGCCTCGCAATACCAATATCTACGTAACGTTTAAGGAAGCGATGAACGTTGCGACCATTTGCAGCGGCATATCCGTGAATAGCGCCAACGTCAAGATCACCGAAGATCAGAATAAAGTCCCTGCCGACGCGAACGATACGGATAACGATAATCTTCTCGAAGGAGTCGGCTGTGCGTCGACGAGTGCGGCAAACACGACATTTAAATTCGATCCGCCTGCGAACCTCGGACTGAACAGCGAAAACGTCGTGTATAAAGTCACGCTGACGACAGCAATTGAAACCGTTGCGGCGCCCGGCCGGCCGGCAATGCCCTACGGGTATAATTGGCAATTTACCGTCGGCACCGTCATTGATACTACGCCGCCGCGCGTGACAAGCGTGATCCCGTACATTGCTTCGTCCTCGCCGCGTAATTCTCTGGTTCAAATTAATTTTTCCGAGCCGGTCGACCCTTCATTGGCCTCGGGACTAACAAGCGCAACGCCTCCGTTCGATAATATTACAGTCACGGATACGACCACGAATACGATTGTCGAGGGGTCATACCTATCCGGCAACCAATATCGTACGACGGAATTCGTATCGAATGATCTTTGCGGTCAGAACTCGTGCGGCGGTAATGTCTATTGTCTGCCTGGCCCCACCGTACCCGTATTGACGCTGGCCCTCGACGGGGTGGTAACGACGGACATCACGGATATGGCGAACAATCAACTGGATCAGGATCCGGTTACGCCGCTCAATCAGGATTTTACCTGGCAGTTTGAGACGAACGATACGATCGATCTTTCCCCGCCGCTTATGACCACACGGACGCCGGTGAACACGTCGATCGGTGCCGATCTCTCTCTGCCTGTTGAAGCGGAGTTCGACAAAGTATTGAGTTCGTCAAGCGTGAATTCGTCAAACGCAGGATTAAGCAGAGGCGCGTTTACCGATGACGTGCCATTCTGGGTGTATACGCAAAACATCGATACGAATGGTGACAACGTCGCGGATGTTTCGAAAATAATCATCAATCACGACACGTTCACGCCGCTCATTCCATATCATCCGGGCGTCAGTTCCAATATTAAGGATACGCGTCAGAATTGTTATTTTCCGGCAGCGTGCGACGCCGATGGAGACGGTGTTGCCGACGCAAGCTGCAGCGCATTTTAAGTTATGGTGCGGTTGAAAAATAAAAAAATACTCTGGGCCGTCGGCGGTGCCGTTGGCGTCATTGCGCTGTTTTTTGCGACCGTCGCCTTTGCGCAGATATCGATTGACCTGCCGACCAACTTTGCCGGCTTTTCGTCGCAGGATCTTAGAACGACGATCGAGAACATTGTCAGGATCATTCTCGGCTTCATCGGTTTTATCTTCCTCCTGCTCATTCTGTACGGCGCGTTCATGTGGATGACCTCAGGCGGACTGCAGGATCGCGTCAATCGCGCCAAGAAAATACTCGCATCCGCCGTTATCGGACTCGTTATTACGCTGATGGCGTACTCGATATCGGGATTTGTTATTACAACACTGCAACAGGCGGTCGGAGGAGGCGGAACTACGGGCGGTCCGCCGCCACCACCATTACCCGGCTGTCTCAATCCGGGGCCCGGTATTGTCAAAATCTGTGGCATGACCGGCGGGACCACTCCGGGAAGCGTGATTACGATCAACGGTCACAATTTTGAGACCTATACTGACGGAAGTTCAGCCGTTTACTTTTCTGACGGTGCCGGCTTGATCCCTGCGCAGATTGTCACTTGCAGCGGGTCTCCGGTGTGGAGTTCAACGAGCATACGGGCAATCGTTCCGGGAACGGTGACACAGGGCAGTACCTATATGGTCGTCGTGCAGGCGGCTTCCGGAGCGCGCTGCGACCAGCCGCCGTTCAGCACTAGTGCCGTCGCGCCGCCCATTGGAGCTTGGGATTGTCAGAACCGGACAATCATCGCAGGCGCTCCGCCGAGTATTTATTGCGTGGATCCTACATCGGGGCAGACAGACACGGATCCGACAACAAATACCTCGATCACCATTGATGGAACGAACTTTGGAGCGATCCAGGGAAGCGGCAAGGTTGAGATGCAAGGTTCGACCGGGCGGATTGACGCGCCGCGAGTCACGAGCTGGTCCGATACTCAAATTCTGTACGATCTTGCCGAGAGCCCGCCTGATCCTGAAAGCGCCGTGACCGGAGACATCATTGTCTATGATAACGCATTGCAACAGAGTAACGGCGTTCTCTTTACCGTTACCTGTACGGCAAACAATCAGTGCGGGAGCAACTGCTGCCAGTCAAATCAATGTCAGCCCGCTGCGCAGTGCAATATCCCTCCCAATCCAAATGCTCCGTTCATTACCGGTATCAGCCCAACGAGCGGTGAAGAGGGGACCTACATTACGATATCCGGAAGGAATTTTGGCGCTACTCAGGGTAGAGTGACCTATCAGTTTCCGGTTCCCGACTCAAGATACTTGACCAATCCATTTCCATCAAACCTTGCGTGTACATCGAATTGGTCAGACACCCAGGTGATCATTGAAGTCGGGACAGATCTTGGCGCGAATCCTGCATACAACGGGGACGCATATATCCAGATCAGAAATACGAGCACTGCACTTGATTCGAACGTTGTCACTTTTGTCCAGAACGATGCTGTCCATCCCGGTCTCTGCAAGGTGGATCCGCCGAGCGGGCTTGTCGGCGCAGGATTTACACTGGACGGGAATAATTTCGGCAGCACTGCTGCTCCGCCGAACGATTATGTTGCATATTGGAAATTCGATGACGCTGCCGGTTCTGTTGCTCTGGATTCTTCGGCTAATAACCACGACGGCACGCTGAGTTGCAAATCAGATCCACCACCAGCACCACCCTGCAGTACGCTCCCGCAATGGACGGCGACGGGCAAGGTCGGCGGCGCGCTGACGTTCGACGGCGTGGATGATTACGTGGATCTCGGCGATCTTTCGGCCTATACCCACCCCATATCGATCAGTTTCTGGTACTACCTTCCAGACAATACTTCTCGGGGACAGACGTTCTTAGCGAACGGCAGCATGCCCGGCTTTGGGAATGTTTACCCTTACTACGTGATCCACACGAATAATGGCGGATCCCTTCATTTCTATTACCCTTATCTTTACTCCTCACAAAACATCTTTAACCTTGCTCCCCGATGGCTTCATATAACGTATGTAACCGACCCCGCTTCGGTGGCCAACTGGAGGACATACGTGAACGGAGTACTGCAGACCAATATCTCTGTTGAAGCAAGTCCGCCGGCAGGACCGCCTGAGAATTTTGTTGCGGCGGGTACCTATCTTGGTGGCAGCAATTTCGCCAACTTCGACTTCCTCAAGGGTTCCATTGATGAGCTCCGTATCTACGACCGCGCTCTCTCAGGTGCCGAGGTCACGGCGCTATCACGAGACATTTTCTTCGGGTCAGGCGCATCGAAAGTGTCGGCGAATAATAAGACCTTCACTAGCGCTACGACAGCGACTGCGAACGTGCCGAATATGACGCCGGTCGCCACGATCGTATCGGTTGCCGTAGGCGGACAGGATTCAAATCCGCTTGCCTTTACGGTTCAGAGCGTTGTTCCGGGCGGGTCAAACGCGCCGGTTATAACTGCAATAACGCCGAACAACGGCGCACCGGGAAATCTGGTGACGGTTTTTGGAAGAAATTTTGGCGGCACGCCGGGGCAGGTAACATTCACCGACAGCGGCAATACCCAGTTCCTCATAACGACTCCGCCGGCCGCTTGCTCGGCATCGTGGTGGACCGACACGCAGATCATCTTAGAAATTCCTGACGGCGCAACGCCGGCAGCTCAAGGAGCCGCATCGATTGTCGTTCAGAACCTCGGCGGTCTCAGTTCGCTGCCGTGGACGACTTTCACGGTCAACAGCACCCAGCGCCCGGGACTGTGCTCTATAGTGCCTACAGCAGGGCCTTTCCAATTTTCGTTTACGATTAGTGGCAAACAGTTTGGCGCCGCAGGCGATACGCGGGATATTTTCTTCGGCCAGCCCACCCAGCCGATCTCGGCGAGCAACCAGTCATTCGACTTGATCTCCACGCCGCAAACAGGAACGGCCAACGTACCCAACTTGCAGGCAGGACTGACGACCATCGCTCTTAAGGTGAATAGCGAGGTTTCAAATCCCGTCAACTTTACCGTGGAGAGCACGCCATCGGGTAATCCGGCTATCTTAAGTTTTAGTCCGACGGCAGGACCGACAGGCACGTATGTCACGATCATTGGGTCGAATTTCGGCTCACAGCAGGGATCTGTCTATTTTGTAAGGACTATAGCGTCCTTGCCGGTCTGCCCTTCAACTATAACGCTGAATGGGTTATCTCGTCCTGCGTGCCTTGCAGATATGAATTTCCCCCCTATGTGCAGCACGTATGTATGGAGGAACGATCGCATTGTCGTCAAAGTTCCGGGATCGATTATGAGCACGGCGAACAATTACTTTATCGTTGTCAGAACGCTCGATGGAAAACAATCACAAGAATCTGCCATTTCAGGAGTGAACGCTTTTTTCACTAAGGATACAAGCGCTTTGTCGCCCGGATTGTGCCGGATAGATCCGACCGGCGGGCCTGCCGGATTGCCGGTCCGGTACGACGGTGAGAATTTCGGAACCACTGCAGGAACGGTCTGGTTCGATGTCATGAGGCAGTCGACCTCAACGCCGGTCTGGGGCAACCAGCAAATATTGAATGCAAAAGTTCCTGTCGGAGCGGTTACCGGAACGACGACCGTACGCAGTTCCGCAGGACTCTTCAGCAACTCGCTACCGTTCTTTGTGGGTAACTGCACGTCCGATACGCAATGCGGTGGCAGCGACAAATGCTGCAGCGGATTGTGCCGGCCGGTATTAAGCTGTTCCGCTTCGAACTACCAGGAGAATAACTGGACATTTACGTCCGGCGAATATCCGTTTGATCTGAATAATGGCCTGGATTGCAGGACGACCGTACAGTCGCCGACCCCGTACCCGTATGAGCAGATTTATACGAATGACAGTGATCCGTTAACAAATTTCGATCCGAACGATCTCCAACAGATCTCGCCGGTCAATGTTGATATCGCCGCAACCTTCACCAGAGCGCTGGATTTTGCGACTATTGACGGGACAACACCGCTGAACAATGCCGATGATAACGTTAAAGTTTACTCCTGCTCCGGGGCCTGGACAGGGGCCTGCACCGGCGCAACACAGGTTCCAGGCACGCTCTTAACCCTCGGTTCCAACGGATTTCGTTTTCAGCCGCTGACAACGTTTGCCAATGACACGTGGTACGAGGTACGACTGGACAACGGAACGGCGAATAGCGATATCGCGGCCGTTGACGGCAGCAGATATCACGGGAGTACGTTCTTGTACGCGACCCTGTCGGATCCTCAAGCGTTCCGCTGGCATTTTAAGACAAGGACTGCGTCACAGGCCCGGTGCGTCGTGACCGACGTCCGTATCAATCCGCCGGCTCTGACGGTCGGGGTCGGGGCAACGGCTACGATGAGCGCCTCGCCGATCAATTCACAATGCTATGTCTGCAGCAGCCAGAATTTTGCATACCAGTGGACGCTTAACCCACCGAACCCGCCGATACCGAATCAATTTGTTGACCTTCTGCCTTCAGCGACCGCAAATCCCTTGACAGTGAGAGGCGTCAGCGTCACGACCAATCTTGTTCCGAATCCGTACACAGACGTTACTGCAACACTGACGAATCCTCCGAGCGGCCCGCAAATACCATCCAGCGTACCGTCGCATCTGACGGTCGACCATATTAAACCGCGGATTATTTCTTTCAGCCCGTCCGGCCAGTGCAGGGCCGTGTGTACGAACGCCATACCGTATGCCGTCTTTAATATCCCGATCGATCCCACGACGGTGAATGGAACCAGCGTCAGGTTAAACCAGTGCGTGACGTTAGATCCAACATGCCCCGGGTACTTTCCCGTTGGGTACACTGCGCAGTATCCGACTCCTGATCGCCTGAATCTTGTTCCAACCACGGCAACCCTTATCCCGAATATCTGGTACCGCGTCATTGTTCGAAATTCAGTGCGAAGCCCGCAAGGCCTGCAACTTGATTTGAGCAGCGCCGGAGCTCAGGCATTCGATGACCCGGCGTATAACGGATTAAACGGTGTGGATTCGTTCTCCTGGAATTTCCAGACCTCAGCTACGATATGTGACCCGCAGTACGCTACCGTAGCGCCTCCCACGTCAGTCATGACAACCATCGGCGGTCAACAGCAGATGACCGCAACGCCCTATACGAATGTGTATGTCAATGACCCGCTTTGTTACGCACCCATTGCGCTTAACCCTACCGGCCTTGATTGGGAATGGACTTCAATGTCGCTCGCGAACGTAATGATTACCAGTGCAGGCAAATGCACTCTGGCCCCCTATGCACCCTGCACGATCGATTCGCAGTGCCCCTTCGGCGACACCTGCAAAGGGGATTACCGGCAGACAGCCACGGCAATTGCAGACAGCGGAGGCGCAGGGATTGGTATAGACGCCAATATGGGATATGCCGTGGGCTCTGCGACCGTCATCGTGCAAGATC
>MHKK01000059.1:5716-7481 GCA_001818365.1 Candidatus Komeilibacteria bacterium RIFCSPHIGHO2_01_FULL_52_14 | reverse complement strand
ATTTTTTCACCGATCGCATCAGATACACCGTGCCATCCTCGTTGAACACTGAAAGATTTTTCTGTCCAAGATCAAAAAATCTATACCCGATATCGATGACCTTTTTGTCGATTTCAACGCCATCAATATGGAGGCGATCTCCATAAAAATGCGAGAGCTGTCTACTGATGGTTCCCCCCGCAAGACCAAGGATCAATACGTTGAGCTTGCGTCCGGAGTTAAAAAAAATCGGCAGCGTGGAATAATAATCGAAATAATTTCCCGTCAGTATGCGATCGGGATGAAACTCCGACTGGAACCCAAGCCCCTCGTTAAAAATCAGCCGGCGGGATCCGTCCGTGCCTTGCTCGACTCGTATGTAATGGTACAGGGATTCGCCTTCGTACAGTGTTGCCGACGTTGCGCGTATACCTGCACTACCCGCGAACGAGGACGCAATGAGCGTAAGAAGCAGCGCTGCGGTTCGCGTTGCGGTCGAATGCAGCGTGCCCCAGCAGCCGACCGCAAGCAATGCGACACCCGCTGACGTTATCGTCGCATTCGTACCGAAGGTCGGGATCAAAAAAAGCGCCGGCAAAAACGTGCCGATAATGCTTCCGACCGTTGATACCGCAAACACCGTGCCCGATGACTCACCGACGCGGTGCTGATCGATAGAGTACAATTTAATAATGAACGGGCTGATCATGCCTAAGAGGCACAGCGGCACTGCAAGCAATAATAGCGTCACGGCAAATGAGGCGATGAAAATAAAAAAGCTCCCGGACTGAAGCAACAGGGCGTCAAGCGTCACGAACCGTGCTATCGGCCGCACAACCCAGGGTATCGCAATACCCGCGGCACCAGCTGCGACGAGCAGGGTGAAAAGAAGCCGAACATGCGGCCGGCGATCGGCGATCCGCCCACCGAAAAAATAACCAGCGGACAAAGCCAGTAACACCACTCCGATGATATTCGTCCAGATCAAAAGGGATGTGCCGAAATACGGTGCCAGAAGCCGTGCAGCGGCGATTTCAATGGTCATGATCGCCGCACCGGAAACAAAAGCGACAATGAGAAGTTGTTTACGAGTTACATGGTTTTCAGACATGGAGACGATACATCAGACGCGGCACTGCCTACACCTGCCGCTCCAGCGCCTTTTCGATTTTCCCGGTGTTCAAAGGTTTCAGCATTTCCTGGAGCGTCTTGTCCTGCGACAGGTCAATCCCCTGCTTCTGCGCAAGCATAACGACAATCTCCATGACCTTCGTCAGCTCCTGCTCAGAAATGGCGTCAATCTGCAGATCGGTTTCCTCCCTCAAATCATTGACTTTCGATGCCCTATTCTGCGATATCAACACGAATATGGACAGTACGATCGCCTCGAGGGAGACGATCATGGTCAGAAGCCCGAATGGATACGGATCAAATTTCGCCACACCGGGTATATCGCCGATATTCCAGACAATCCAGATGCCGAACCAGATGATATTGATCGACAAAAAAGTAACGCTCCCAAAAGCGCCGGTCATCCAGTCGGCCAGCCACTCATACCTCGTGCGCTTGGCATCCGCCTTGGCTTTAAGGCTTTTGATAATGCGCCGGGTGGTCGTGTGCCCGTTAGTCCCACGCCCATTCAACGGCCGTCCATTTGAAAAACCATTTTTGCTCTCATCCATACGTCTTTGTAATTATATCAAAAAAAATCGCAGACCGACATTACGGAAAAACCTCATATCCTCGCGTCATTTTAAAAAAATATATGTGGGCATAAAAAGAGAAG
>MHKK01000059.1:4959-5706 GCA_001818365.1 Candidatus Komeilibacteria bacterium RIFCSPHIGHO2_01_FULL_52_14 | reverse complement strand
CCGCGCGTCATAGCGACGCGGGCTGGCCCGACGAGCTAGCGCCTGCGTTTCGCAAGCGAAAGCGTACTAATGAACGATTCTGCTAAGAGGAAACTCGGGGTCTTTCAGCCCCTGCTGTGCCGGCCGAGATCGACCGGGATGTACTTCACCCGCGACCCGTCGCGCGTGTCGACGACGTCGCTGTAGAAGACCCGGACCTTCGCCGAGCCCCCCAGACGCAGCGCGATCGCGCGTCCCGCCTGCTCCAGATGCTCGATCTGGATCTCACGAACGTCCTTGCCGACGAGCCGCCGCGCAACTTCCGCGACGATCTTGACCGACCCGAGCTTGTAGCTGCCGCAGTCGCTGTGGCCAAGGCCGATGATGGTCTTGGCTGTGGTGACGTCCTGCGCCTTGTCGAGCAGCAGACCCATGGCCTTGGGCAGGAATCCTGCCGCGGCAACGAGCCCGTGGAACACGGCGATGCCCGATGGCACCTGGACAAAGTGCGGACTCGTGAAGCCCAGGGCTCTCACGAAATCCTCGTTCTGCTTCTCGAACCGATGGTCCGAGCAGCAGACGACCACGCAGTCCGCGGGCTTGTCGACCCACGGGATCTGGCTCACGTAGCCGTCCTTCAAGAGCTGATCATCCGTCAGCGGCGGTTGCAGCTTCGGCTCCGCGCCGACCGGTCCGGTGGTTCCGGGAGTTCCGGCGTCGCCCACTGGAAGGACGGGCACGACCGAATGAAGACCTGCATGGCCTGAT
>MHKK01000059.1:0-4950 GCA_001818365.1 Candidatus Komeilibacteria bacterium RIFCSPHIGHO2_01_FULL_52_14 | reverse complement strand
CCTCTGTTGTTGACGTAGTTACGCGCTCACGCGCGCGCTTGCGTCGGTGTCGCGCTCCGCACGGCCTGCGGCAACGGTCTCGTCCGCCGCACCCGCGAAGATCGCGCCGAGGTCCTTGGCGTCGAGCCCGATCATGCCGAAGAGCTTGGTCGGATCGATGCCCGTGGCTTTCAGCGCCGCGAAGAGCTGAGTGAGAACCGCGGGAGCGGCCCCCATGATCTTGGAGAGCGGGTTGGAACCGTTCCCATTCCCGTTCCCCATGTCGACGATCTTGATGGAATCGATGGCGGCGATACCCTGCCCCACCGGCTCCATGGCTGCACCGAGCGCCTTCTCGAAAGCGACACCGGCCTTCTCGATGATCTGCGGCATGAGCTCGAGCACGATGACCCTCAGAGCCTGCGGGCTCATCTCGGCCATCGCCTCGTTCTTCTTGAGGATGCCCTCGGCTTCGGCCAGGAGCTTGGCGGCGATCGCCTTGCCCTCGGCTTCACCGGTGGCTTTCGTACCTTCTGCCGTTGCCAGGAGCAGCGCACGCTGCCCCGCGGCCTCGGCTTCCTTCTCGGTCTGGAGCGCTGCGGCTGCCTGCTTCCTGCCTTCAGCAGTCGCGGTCTGGTACTCGCGCTCGCCTTCGCCTTCCTTGGCCCTCTTGATCCTGAAGGCCTCGCCTTCCTTCGTGGCTGCGAGCTGTGTGGCCTCGGCCGTGATGAGCCGGGCGTCCTTCTCGCGCTCGGCCTTGACGATGACCGTCGCCCTCATCTGGGCGTCCATCCGCTCCCTCTCCTTCTCCTGGAGCTTGGTCTCGGCTTCGACCTCGGCTTCGCGAGCGGCAACCTGGGCCACCTTGAGCAGCTTGCTCTCTTCGGCAGCCGCGGTTTGCGCCGCGATCTCGACTCTGGCTTGCATTGACTTGACCACTGCGAGGTTCTTGGCGATCTGCTCGTCCCGCAGCCGCTGCGCATCCGAGATGGCCTGCGTTGCGTTGGCTTCGGCGATCTCCGCCGCCTGTCTGGCTGTCGCCGCTTCCGTTCGCGCATTGCGATCGGCCTGTGCCGTCTTGATCTTGGACTCGGCCTCGGCCTGAGCCCTTCCGATCTCGGCGTCCCGCTTGACTTCGGCGGTACGTGCGAGACCCAGGGCGTCGATGTAGCCGTGCTTGTCGCTGATCTTCTGTATCACGAAGTTGTCGACCTCGAGACCTAGCTTGTTGAGCTCGGCCTTGGAAACCGTGAGGACCGAATGCTGCATCTTCTCGCGGTCCTTGACGATCTCCTCGACTGTGAGCTGTCCGACGATCATCCGGAGCTGTCCTTCGAGGGTCGAAGTGCAGAGCCCTTTGAGCTTCTCGGGGACGTTGCCCATCTCGAGCAAGCGCTCGACCGCATTCGCGAGCATCATGGGATCAGAACTGATCTTCATGTTCGCGACGGCGTCGACGCTGACAGCGACACCATCCCTATTGGGGGTGTCTTGGACCGCGAAGCCGACCTGGAAGGTGTCAAGCTTCACCCGCATGAATGACTCGAGGATCGGGTAGACGAAGGTGGCGCCGCCGGTGATCAGGCGGTACCCCTTGCCGTCCTTCTGCTTGCGGCCGTAGACGACCAGCACCTCGTTCGGTGCGCAACGCCTATAGTTGCGCGCTACGGTGACGATGATGCCGAGCACGACCAGAGCAAGCCCGATCGGAACGATTGCGACGAGAGCACCTGAAATGCTTTGAAGCATCTGGTTCTCCTCCCTTTCTTGGTTTCTGGTTGCTTGTGGGAACGACGGGTGGAGTATCCGACGACGAACGAATTTCCGTTTTTGATCTTGTGTTCAGATCACTTCACGGTACCGACCCGTCAGGATCGGTTCCGTTCCACCACCAGCCGGTCACCGAGATACTCGATGACGCGGACGGGCGTTCCTGTTGGCAGTGCCTCACCTCCTCTCGCCACTGCCATCTTGGTGACCTGGGCTGCGCCTTCGATGTTGACGGCAACTTCTCCCAGCTCACCGACGGGAATACCGGTCACGACGACGCCCAGAGCGTTCATGAACTGTGACGGTCTGATGTGGGAGCTCGCGCCCTGATGGATGAAAAACCGGTAGAGCATGAGGCACAGGACGGCGAATGGCCACGCCACCGCCACGCCTGCGATCGACGACACGACCGGTTTTCCGGTCAGGTACTCGACGATGAATGCCACCCCGCCGAATCCGGTAGCCAGGATCGAGATGCCTCGAACAGAGAACATTCCCGGTCCTTGCTGCTCGGAGTCGGAGTCGCCGTGTTGGTCACCCGCGTGATCCCCGGCGTGCATATCGCCGCCGTGGTCCGCACCGTCGTGGTCGCCCCCGAAGATCAGGGAGAACAGGGTGAAGACCATGCCGGCCGAGAAGATCGAGAAGAACACGAGAAGCGCCAGTGAATCGCCGAACAAATATCCGAGCCAGGTTCCCATCGTCTCACTCCTTTTCTGGTTGCTTGGTTTCTTCGGGCGGCTGCAGATCGTATGGAACCGCAGTGCCCAGTGGTTCCGTCGGCGGAAGCGTTTCCGCCATCGGGTAGAACGTGAGCTTGTCTCCCTGACGGTCGGCGTAATAGATCTCGACTTCCGTCTTGGGGAACCAGCTTTTGAGCACGTTCCGCGCGCGGATCAGGTCCGCGTGCTGACGCTGCTTCACCGCGTCGAGGTTGTTCTGCCATGCGGCGATCGTGTCGTAGAGCAGACACTCCGAATGCGCGAGCAGAATCACCCGCTTCGGTGCGTGCCGCTTGAGGTACTCGATCGCCGCCCGTTTCACCGGCTGCATGTTCTCCGGCAGCTCGTGATCCGCAAGAGCGATAACCAGCGGCCCGCCGGGGATAGTGAGCGGTGGAACGGTCGCGTCGGCCTGGACGTGCTTTGCGAATTGATGAAACGCTTCCTGAAAATTCTCCTCATCGCATTGCACGGTCAGATCGTACTTTTCCTTCTCCTTCAGCTCGACGACAAGAAGACCGTCATCGGTCTCCTCTACAACCCGCGTGTGTACTCCCTTCTTGGCTTCCTCGAGTTGCCAAACGCCCCACAGCAAAAATCCCGCTACGAGAACGAAGGCGATCGAGAGAAGCACTATCGACTTCCAGGAAAGGTCCATTGCTGGTTTCTCCTTGCTACGCCGCAGGATGGTATTCCTACGGCCGCCAGAAGCGGGCATGATATGCCCGCCAGCCACCATGGTGATGACGAACATCGTCGATCACTGCGTCCGCTCCGACAGCCGGCGGTTCTTTGTCCAGCCACCATCGATGCGAAACGGTAACCGATTCGCCGCGTAAGCGCTTATGCATTGCTGCGGGGCGCTTGACCACGAACACGATGTACTCGGTCGGCGATCCGCGGTTCACGACATTCGTAATGGTGGCAATGATCGGTTGCGATCGTGTTTGCCCCATTGTTCCCTCTCGAAATGTGATGCAAGGTGAGTTCCAGCGTTTAAGTGTCTATAGTTTCCTCCTTTGCAGATTGTTAAGTAACTGCTGCGCCATTTTCGGCTAATCTTGTGCTTTTTTTACACAAGGCGATTTTGGCACAAAACATGCATTTTTAGCACAATTCAAAGAAAAAGTCAATATATAACAAAAAATGGCCGTAAGGCCTGTATAAAGCTTCCCTCCCCAACAACCGCTTCTAATGAATAGCGCTCGATTCCGAGCTTTTACCAGCGCCTACCTGTTGCCTCGACGACGACCGTGAAAACGCGGGCGACCATAGGGGCCAGAGATCCTGTCGTGCTGCTGCATCGGCCTGTGGGGTGCAAGTTGTGGCGTCTGCGACAATCGAAAGCTCTTACGGGTCAAACGCTCAATGTCCCGCACCTTGTCCCGCTGCTCCGGTGTAACAAAGGTGATGGCCCGTCCTGCTTTACCCGCGCGCCCGGTACGACCGACGCGATGAACGTAATCTTCGGGATCATCGGGAATGTCAAAATTTATGACGAGTTCGATATTGCTGACATCGATGCCGCGGGCGGCAATATCCGTCGCGACGAGCACGCGGTACGTGCCGGACTTGAACCCGGCGAGCGCCTCCTTGCGCTGGTTCAGGGAACGATTGGAATGGATCTCCGCGACCGAGTGATTCATGCCGGCAATGGCGCGGCGAATTTTTTTTGCTCCATGCTTCGTGCGCGAAAAAATAAGAACGGTTCCCTGATACTGTGAAAGGATCGTATCCAAAAGTCGCAGCTTATCTTCTCTCCTGACCACAAAAAGTTCTTCCTCGACGTTCTGTGCGACGGTACCAGACCGGGCGATCTCGATTTGCAGCGGCAGCTTCATGTGCTGCGTTGCTATCCGGATGATATCCTGCGGCATGGTCGCCGAAAAAAGCATAATGTGCCGCACCGGCGGCAAGCCGGCGAGTATCTTTTTTATTTGCGGAGCAAACCCCATATCCAGCATGCGATCGGCCTCGTCAAGGACCACGATCGTCATCAGTCCCAGATTCACCGTGCGCTGCTGCATATGATCAAGAAGCCGCCCCGGCGTTGCGATGATGACATGCGGATTTTTCCGCAGATCGGAGAGTTGTCTGCCCATCGGCGCACCGCCGATAAGAACGGCTGTTCGCAGTCCCAGCTGAGTGCCGATCTGCCGCAGCACCTCGTCCACCTGTAAAGCAAGCTCGCGCGTCGGCAGAACTACCAAACCCTTGCCTTTCAGCTGAGCCAAGCGTTGGATCATGGGAACGCCGAAAGCCAGTGTCTTTCCGGTGCCGGTTTGCGCGATGCCGATGATGTCCTTGCCGGCAATGGCGATCGGAATGGCCTTATGCTGGATCGGCGTGGGTTCGGTGAAGTTGAGACGTTTCAGGATATCAAGAAGTTTCGGAGCGATTCCGAGATTTTCAAAACGCGGTGCTCCGGTTTCAAGCTCGCTCAGATGAGGTGATTGGTGCACGTGCGGGTATGTCGCTT
>MHKK01000058.1 GCA_001818365.1 Candidatus Komeilibacteria bacterium RIFCSPHIGHO2_01_FULL_52_14 | reverse complement strand
TATTTTAATTTGTTTCATGAATTTTTTTATAAAGAAGCGCGCCGAGCCTCGTCGAGCAAAAGCTCGACGGGCCGTCGCCCGTATACACGTGGATTTGTCCTAATTGCGCTCGAGGATGAATTTTAAGCATAATTTTTTCAAATAATGGCGCCGAGCCTCGTCTAGCAAAAGCTCGACGGGCCGTTGCCGGTGTATACCTGGATCTGGCCAAGTTTTGCCTTAGAATTTATTTTTATCTGTTTCATGAACACGATTTTTTAATAATGGGATGTACTGCGGAATGCTTGGCGATAGAAACGCAGGTAAGGCGTCAATAGTAAACCATTGAGCTTCGAGAACCTCCGCAGTGTCGATTTTAAAGCTATCAGAATCAACGACCGTGGTGAAAACATACACAGTGTCCCTTTTGTGTTCTTTGATATTTTTGTACGTATGCAGAAAGTGATACTGCTTGCTGTCTATGCCCACCTCTTCACGTGTCTCCCGATGTGCGGCTTGACGTGGATCTTCGCCGCGCTTTATTCTTCCGCCAGGGAAAGTCCAATATTTATTCCGCACATAAGAATTTTTAATCATAAGAACGGAATTTCCATGTATAGGAATACCTTTCACGCCCCGCGTATTCGGGCGTACGATGAACCAGTAGACCCTGCGGAATGGATGGATGAATTTATAAAATAAATCTTTCATTTTTATAAGACGTTTTTTAATACCTGTCCAAATCCGGGCAGCAGGTCAAAATTTTTTGCATCGGCAGGATTGATCCATTTAAAACTTTGCGCTTCCCAGTCGAGTTTGATCTTGTCAGTTGAAATTTCGACCAGAACCGGATGTACGATCCAGATTTTATTGTATTTTGGTTCTCCCTGCTCAAAGGTCTTCCCCTGCTTGATGGAGATAATATCTTTTTCCAATAATCCAAGCTCCTCTGACATTTCCTCCTTCACTTTTTCCTCGATCGATTTATTATCGTCCAAAAATCCGGAAATGCCGTTCCAGAGATTGGGATAAAAGTTGAGCTTCGCGCTTCGCTGCACGATGAGTATTTTGCCGTTGTGACGTACGACACAGTTAATCACCGGTGCGCGGCGGATATGAGTATAGTCGGTCTGACCGGGTTTTGCTTTGAATTTTTTCATTTTGTTTGATACCCCTCTTAAGATAAGAGGGGAGGGGGAGTTATGATTCTGTTTCATAACCCCTCTCTGCCTCCCCTTATCTTAAGGGGAGGAGGAACTAAGAATTTTTTAATCAGCTTTTTTGCCATATCCATTGTATCGTACCCTGCGATAGTAACATTCGGATACCTCTTTTGATCCATGCCGCGGATCATGGGCGAGGCCTTTTCCTTAAGATCGGCACGGTAGAGGCAGAGGATATATGCCGGTGTTTTGCCAAGCTGACCTTTTGTCCGGGCATATTCGATCTCGCGACCGGTTCCGGTTGAAGCACCGGATATTTCCGCGATCACGTGCGTTGCGGTATCAAGCCAGTTGATATCGCGCTTTTCTATTTCTTCAGCAGGCAAAGATTCTATGGGCTGATCTTTTACAACATGCTCGGTCAGGACAGGATATTTGAGCTCATCGCGGATAAAGATAACCATGGCTTTCATGTTGTCGGCAACAACGCGGTCGCCGCGCATGGCACCGGCAAAATAGACGATTTTTTTCGGCATGTTGTATGGCCCTCGACAAGCTCGGGCGATAACCTGTTATACCCCGAGCAGCGTCGAGGGGTTACTTTTTCGGAATTGTTTTTACCCTGAACTCGAGTTTTGAGATCTGCTCTTTCTTGTATTTGGCGCTGGCGTTGGTGACGTAGATCTTAAGACCGCCGCCGCGTTCGCTCTTGTTGATGATTGCCAAACTGAATGTCACCGGTCCGTCGATGTGGAAATCCTCGCTATCCTTAACTCCGTCACGGATCGCATCGAGCGCCGACTTGATAAAATCTTTGAGTTCTTTTGAGTCGATTTTCATGTATTCATTCTATCATACTGTCATTGCGAGGAAGTCGAGCTCAGCTCGACGACGTGGCAATCCCGTCGAGATTGCTTCCCCTTCGGCTCACTTCGTTCGCTCAGGGTCGCAATGACATTGCCTGCAAAATGCTATGAGGAGGGGGCGTCCAGCACCACTCAAGTTCGAGTGGTGCTGGACGCCCCAAGGGGTCACGCGTTGAGTTGCGCCCCCCACATCGAGGACGGGTTTTTTCCGTCCCAGCCAATACCTCCATGGACCACCAGGTTCGTAATGCGCGACTGCCACTCGTGCTCGGCCGCGTTGACGCGGGCGCCGATCGTTTCGGCAGTATCGCCTTCGTGCAGGACGACCGGGTAGGAAAAGAACACCGGCCCTTTGTCGTAGTCGTCCGGACCTTTGGGCTCGGTGACAAAGTGCATGGATACGGCAGACGCCGTGATATCGCTCCCGTAGTACGCGGCGATAACCGCCTGGTGCACGTGATGGCCGTACATGCCGGGTCCGCCAAAGCGGGGCAACGGTCCCGGATGGATATTGAACGTCGTGCGCGGATCTAGTCCTTTGGTCAGATTGAGCCAGCCGGAGAGCGCGACCCACTCGGCATCGAATACTTCGACGATGAGGCGGTACATGTATTCCTCGTGTGGTTGCCGGAAATGGCGGAACTTGATGCCAAGCCGGTCGGCGCGTTCGCGGACGCCGCCGTTCTTGTGGTTCGAAACGACGCCGACGATCTCGGCGTCAAGAACGCCTCTTCGTTGGTTCTCGACCAGCTTCTCGAAGCCCGATCCGCCGCCAGTCGGCGTGCCGGACGCAAAGACGAGCAACCGCGGTTTTGAGCCCATGGGCCCTCCTTTTAATTTCCTCCTTACAGCATTCTGTCAATGAACAAAATGACCTTATCAGGGATTTTTTTATTTGTCATCCTGAGGCAATCCTGCAATGCGGGCTCGCTTTGCGCGACCATCTGCGAGGCGAGTCAAGGGTGAAAGGGTCGTCATTGCGAGGAGTCCCGACCGCAGGTCGTGGACGACGAAGCAATCCCGATGTTTTTCAGAATCCTCATCGAGATTGCCACGCCCCGCTCCGCCTGCTGGCGGAGCGGGGCTCGCAATGACATGCTATTTCCTTCTCTTTCTCGACGACTTTACCGTTTCGCGGAAGGTCTTATCAGGGTGCCCTTTGGCATAGCCCTTGTTTACAAACCGTCCGGTCACGGCGCTTTTGAGAACGGTTTTCTTTTTCATATTCATCAGTATACCGCTTTCAGATAATTACATCATCAGCACAAAAACTGGGGATTTAAGCCAATACCATTGACTTTGTATCTAGTTTATGGTATTAAGTATTATTCGCACTATTGGCGAGATCCGTACATAAACATCTTTCAGACGCGGCAAAGCCGCAGGAGGAAACCATGGATCGCAAATCCGACATACCCATGCTGATTCTCATGCTGGGCTTCATCGCATGCATGATCGTCAATATCGTTTACACCGAACTGGATATCAGGGCGATGGAAAGAGAGATGGAGTGGCGGATCAAGGCCTCCAGATTCTCCGATGAGGTCAAAGCCTCGCAGAACCTGCCGTCCGGCAAAGAAGCTACTCCGCCCAAGACCTGCAACGGATGTTGCGCCAACTGTTTGCCCGACGCTGAAATGCCGAGTGTGAGGCAGCTCAGCGCCCTGCACGGTCAGCTGGAGCTCAAGCACCAGCCTAGCCCTTGAAGATTGTTCAAAACAAACTCTTCATGAGGAGGAAACCATGGACGAAAAGTACGATCCCTTGGACCATCAGGACTCCGAGATCAGACCTCACCGCTGGCAACTGGGCAATGTCATTCTGTCACTGCTCGGTGTGTTCTGGGTGTGTTTCTTCGCTTACATCCTGTACGATGCGGCGACCACGTCCCGCCTCCTGGAGAATAATTCGCCTTCCATTCAGGCCCAGGAAGCGCTGCCCGACTGCAACGCCCCATGCCCGGACTGTACACCGCAGCCCATCCTCTGCCCCGAAGACTGGTGCGGGAAGATTTTCTACAGTAAGACGCAGAAGGGCTGGGTCATCTGCAGGGACCCCAACACTGGGGAGAAGCACGATGTGCTGATCATCAAGAAGACCTCAGCTTCCGGCACCGTCTCCACGGCCTCGCACGAGAACTGTCTGACGTATGCGTACGACAGATGTGGGAAGACATTCCACAGCAAGCTCAGCGGGAGCTGTGAATCGCGCTTCGGGAAGCCTCCCGTCTACTGTTCGCAACGACGCCACGGCTATGTCGAGTGCAGGGATCCCAAGACCGGCGCCGTCGAACTGCGCATCGACGGCAACGTAACAGAAACGTTGCTATAACCGCCTGAATCCAGTCCCACGTTGTGGGGTTGGACCGAGAAGGACTGCATCACCCTTCGGGTGATCTCGGGGCACAAACGCAGTCTTTTTTATTTACTTTTTAAAAATCGCCAGTCACGGCGCTTTTGAGAACGTTTTTCTTTTTCATACTTTATTGTTGAGCTACGGTCTTACTAATGAGCATTCCGGGCAGCGAAGGATTATCTTTGATGTACATAATGCTGGCGCAGTAGTACACGGCTAATTTGATAAGGGAGCGAATTATTGGTAGTAACAGAAGTACGGGTTGCGGAAAACGGCCTATAGCTAGAGCACCAGCAATTATTCCAATGGCTATAGCTATAAATGTTAAAAAAATATTATAGAGCATGAATATGCTGACGACCTTTTTTGAGTTATTGATATAGAAATATCGTCGGATGAAAAAATGCGCAGAGACCCAGGTCGAAAACCATAAAAGGCCCAGGCTTAGTATAAACAGGATTAAAGATCCCAGAACGGTAGTTCTGTCTAATGATAAAGTAGCTGAAATAGAAGCAAGGGGAAATGCCAATAGGGTAGCGATCACAAAGACACCGGCCAAATGCACAGCGGCAACGTATGAGTCAGATTTTAATTTCATAGGTTTGCAATATTTATTATAGCGCTTTTAAAAAATTCCGCCTGACTGCCGACAGGCAGGCTGCGCGGAGTTTTTGCCGGTCCCGGCCGGCAGTCTAGTCGGGTATGTCATTGCGAGGAGTCCCGCGATGCGGGACGACGTGGCAATCCCGTCGAGATTGCTTCGCTCCGTCGAGCTTAGCTCACTTCGCTCGCAATGACAGTTTACGCCACGGCTCGTGTGTTGGGTATGGTATCGCCTGCTGGCAATAATCTATTTTTGTCCTACAGTATGAGCTTTTATAGCGCTCTTAATGAGTGATATAGAATTTTCATCTAAATTTTGAACGACATTTTTTTGTACTAAATCGAGAAGCCACTTGCGATTGATTATATATATACCATTGATTTGCTTCATGCCGAACTTCATCCGCGCTTCGGGGTTAGAGAATAAAAGAACCGGCTGAACTTTGAAGTTTTGATTTAATTTATTCGTAAGGAAATCTCGTAGAGCATATGCCTCAGCCCAAGCCTGTTTTATGAAATTTTTTTCGAACGGATAATTATTTCGTAAAAGCTGTCCATCTTGAAAACTTATCGTTCCACTGTGGCTTTTTACTTCTATGGCCCAGACTCCAGTTGGGCCGACTGCTGCTACATCGATATTACCTCTGTTTTGAAAGTTAAGATCCCAGTCATAATACCATTCCGGAGGTAAATTATTCAGTTCATCCGTGACATCGTATTCCGCCATTTGGCCTTTATGAAATTTTATAAATGTTCCCAAGAATGTAGCTATGATCACAAAAAGCAGAATTGATACAAACTGATGATTTTTTGCAAGAAACATTGCAAGCAGGGCAAGAGCAATCATTATTAAGCCCAGACGCAGTATCTTTTTTTCTGAATATCCAAAATTCATAGCTGTCCGTAATTATAGACTATTTAAAAAATCCTGGAATCGAAAGCCCCGCTCAGGGCAGGGCTTTGGTTTTTATTATTTCAATGGGATTGCCACGCCTCGCACGGGCTCGGCTCGCAATGACAGGCTAGGAACAACCAGTCGATTCACCATCCTTCGGCTCGCCCTCGACTGCGCTCGGGCTCGCTCAGGACGTCGAAACAACAGCTTGTTCTAAGAGCAACCTGTTGTTTCTCCGCAGTCCATGCAGAGCAAACA
>MHKK01000057.1:4193-5547 GCA_001818365.1 Candidatus Komeilibacteria bacterium RIFCSPHIGHO2_01_FULL_52_14 | reverse complement strand
AAAATCAACGGCGCGCGCTGGGTAATGATTGACGCGTCGCGGGTATAATCAAGGACAAGAAGCGGCAGACGCCCGCCGATGAACATGATGATTGGCGCGGTCGCCCATGAATAGACGCCTTCGGTCTGATTCCAGATGTAACTCAGTTTTTTTCTGAAGGGGATCTTTTTATTCCGGTGAAAATGCCAGACCATGTACGGGAAGTGCTCAACCCCGTAAGCCCAGCGGCGCATCTGCTTATATTGATTCACCAAACTCCGCCGCACGCTCCCCATGAATACCGTATTCATGGATACGGTTACATACATGGGAGAAACCTCGTAATCCCCGTTGTAGTGAATGAGGCACTGCAAAAAGATTCTTGAATCCTCGGTGACGATGTTGTTCTGCCAGAACCCGATATCGACGAGCGCCTGCCAGCTCATGCTGTGCGATGAGAAGGTAAAAAGGCGTTCCGAACGGGCCAGGTCGGTAAGCAGCCAGAACGTGGTCGAGTTGGCGACGACGCGGGTGACGATGTCGGACTCCCAGATGTTGTTGTGATAGAACGTGAGCGGCTGAAAGCTTGCGCGGTACGGGTTTGGATGTTTCAGAAAATGATACGTGAGGTAGGAAAAATAACTCGGATGCGCAACGGTGTCGATGTCGAACGTCGAAACGATGATTTTCGAATAATCAATGCCTTCGCTGTCGATGAATTTTTTCGTCTCGTGCCCGGCATGAAAGAGATTCGATCCTTTCCCCGGGAGTTCTCCCACAAGTCCCGCCGGGTGCAGGGTCGTCCGGAACGCATGAAAAACGGATCCGAATTCCGCACGTGCGCGGCTCGTGATACTTTCAAAGTGCTTCCGATCCCGCTCCTCGCCTGCAAGAACGATTATCATCCGGTCCTTGCGCAGGTACGCGGAGTCCTTCAGCGCCTGCAGCGTTGGCTGAATGATGACGTAGGGCTCTTTGTAGGTCGGTAAAAAAACAACGTGCCAGTACGATTCCCAGTTTTTTTCGCCGGACGAAAAATCCCGTTTCAGCAGTTCATTCCAGTCAGTATGCTTCGCCTTTCGATAGCGCGACCAGGAAATCATTATGAAGATCATCAGATACGAGATGCGTAATAGCCAGTACAAATCGAAAAGAATGACGAAGTATATGGCGGCGAGCGGCCGGAGAAAAGAAAGTGCGATCAAAAGAATAAAAGTCGCCCATACCAAAAAGCCGGGCAGTATTTCCAGTGCTCGGTAGTATACGTAGTCGCGACCGGACTGCGTCATTTATGGGAGAAAATTAATGCCGTGGGACAGGTGCGCGCGGGACAGTCCCCGGAGAGCCAGACCCAGAGCTCCGGCATAGAGCTGCT
>MHKK01000057.1:0-4156 GCA_001818365.1 Candidatus Komeilibacteria bacterium RIFCSPHIGHO2_01_FULL_52_14 | reverse complement strand
CCGGGCTGCTCCGACGTGGAACGGCCATACCACTCCCCGCTCGACCGGAACGGCCAGCGCATCCTGCGCATAGCTGCGTATGCCTTTGATGCGCGCATCGGCTCCGGTTACGATGTAGCGCTGTGGTTTCACATGGAGCTCCTGAACGGTTTTTTTGATGTCCGCGAAGAGAGAGATAAAGTGGTCACGTACGGTTTCGGCGAGCGGATCGGAATCGTTCAGCGAAATCGTTCGGAGCGAGCGGCGGATAATATCCTCCGGCATATCAAAGCGCTCCTCAAGGAGCTCGCGCAGGGTAATCGAGTCGCTGTCGTAGGTGTGCGAGTAGATGACACCCCGGTGCGTGAGCAGCGACAGTGCGGTATAACGCATGCCGAGATCGACAAGACCGACGACGGCTTGCGGAGGTATCCTATGGACGAGCGCCCGTGCGAGGGCCAGGGATTGCATTTCCAGCGCTACGAGCTGCAGCTTATGGCGCCGGAAAAAAGTAATCCACTGCTGGACGTAGGCGCGGCTGGTGATAAAAAGTTGCAAAAAGGATTGCTTCTCGTCAAAACGAATGACGTTCCAGCGAACGACCGGATTTCGCACCGGCACCGCGAGCGTCTTGAAAGCGACACGCGCCAGATGATCCATATCAAAACCGCTGCCCGCGGTTTGCGCGGGTATCGGGATGCTTTTCACCACGACCTGAGGGTCAGGCAGCGCGGATACGACGTGCGTTATGCCCTGCGGCAGCGAAGCGCTCGAGAGGAGCGCATCCAGGGACCGTTCGAGCGACGAACGATTCTGGATGGTCCCGTGCACAATGACGTCACTCGGCAGAAGAATGCGCGCATGCTCGGCAAGCGATACGCCGCCTGCGTGATCCTGCGACAGATTTATCAATTCCAAACTGCCGTCGGCTATGTCGATCCCGACGGCATGCATAACGGCAGCATGTCGTGTGTTACTTCGAGGCATGATTTAGGGTTGCTTTGTCAGCCACTGCAGGGCTTCGCTCCTGCTGGAAAAAAATTGTATGTTCGCAAAACCCACGGTATTAATGACGAAATAGGTCACCGCTTTCATCAGGGGGGTCTCCCCGAAGAATGCGATCTTTTTCAGATTATGAATGTTGGCGCGGATCGTGTTGATGATGATCTGGCGCTGGAGCGCGTTCGGGCGCTTGCTCTTTGAAAGGTCAACCAGGATACTGGACGGTCCCTGTTCGTTCACCAGACCTTCCATGACTTCCATCGCAAGTTTCGTCCCCTCAACGTCGCCGGTCGGGTTTTCCGGCGCCCAGTTTATGATCTTGTTGCTGTCGACAAAAACAGTTCCTTTCATGTCAGTAATTATACTAGGTTTATCTTGCGGGGTATACCCCGTGAGATAGTAACTGTTAAGCTGCGTAACAAAAGCGGGCGCTTCTCGATGTGAAAAAGCCGTTACAGATCTGCATCAGTAACGTACAAACTTATCTCACGGGGCAGGGCATAGTGCCGCTAGAAGGTAATTTCAATGCCTACTGGACAGTGATCGGATCCGATAATTTGGTCAAGGATGAAGGCCTTGGTCACGCGTTTTGCGAGAATGCCGGATACGAGAAAATAGTCGATCCGCCAGCCGACATTTCTCTCACGCGCTTTAAAGCGGTAGGTCCACCATGAGTATTGTATGGTCGCCGGATGCAGATGACGGAACGTATCAACGAATCCGGCCTTAATAAATTTGTCCATCCACGCCCTCTCCTGCGGCGTGAAACCGGCGTTCTCGACGTTCGTCTTGGGATTCTTTAGATCGATCTCGCGGTGCGCGACGTTAAAATCGCCGCAGACAACGACCGGCTTAGTGCGCTCGAGTTTTTGGAGGTGCTTTAAAAGCGCACCGTTGAAGGCGAGCTTATAGTCGAGCCGGCGCAATTCTTCCGCCGCATTGGGGAAATAGCAGTTGACGAAGAAAAATTTGTCGAACTCAAGGGTTTGAACGCGCCCTTCGGTGTCAAACCTCTCGATGCCGATGCCGCTCCGTGACGAAACGGGCCTGGAAAGTTTTGACGCTACGAGCGTTGCGGTACCGCTATACCCGGGACGATGCGCCGGGTTCCAGTGCTCGTCGTATCCGGCAAAGTCGAATTGCGTCTTGGATTTCGTGACGCTGTCGATCTTTACTTCCTGCACACCCAATATATCCGGTTTCGTTTTCTTAAGAACCGAAACAAAGCCGTTGCGGACGGCGGCGCGGATTCCGTTGACGTTCCAGGAAAGCAAGGTAGTGGTTTTCATGGAGAAAGATGTTTGATTATTTGAAATAATAGTATCAGCGGCTGCGTCGGTTGTCACGTCTTGAACTTCGCGGGTGATACCTCCCCCTACCCCCTCCTCATCGAGGAGGGGGTGTTATTATACTCCCTCTTGTACCCTCCCTCCTAAATTAGGGGGGCGACAATACTCCCCCTACGTTAGGGCTCATAATCTCCTGCTCCCCCTAGCTAGGGGGAGGAAGAGGGGGTAGTATCGAGAACCTTTGCAATCTCCTCTAAAACACCCTCAATGTTGAGAAGGACGTCTGTATTCCAAAATCGTATAACCCGAATATTCTTGGACTGTAAAAATTTATTACGAGCATCTTCATGCGCTGTCTGCTCCATGTGCTGGCTTCCGTCAACCTCAATAGCAATTTTTTTTCTTGGACAGTAGAAGTCGACAATGTACTTGCCAATACTAAACTGTCTGCGAAATTTGAATCCCCGAAGTTGCCGACCTCGGAGCCGTGACCAGAGCAAGCTCTCTGCATCGGTCGCATTATTTCGGAGCTGGCGTCGTCTATGTTTTAGATCAGGGTTATTAAAAAGCAGTGTCATATCGCTTTTCGTTATACCTCCCCTATCCCCTCCTAAATTAGGAGGGGTGAGCTTAGAGTGGCGTCACGGACACGAGATCCGCGTTCACGACAAATCGCTGTTTGGTTGAGTACAGCGGAGTGCAGGTGAAAAGCGTCAGCTTGTTTACGTCCTGCTTCAGAATTTGCACATCTTCAGGGTCAACGATAAACGTTTTAGTCACTTTATACGTATAGCGTGATCCCTGATAGTCGTAGTAGATCGGGTCGCCAACCTGCAGTTTGTCGATGAGATAAAAAGTTTTTGGGTTCGGCGGTTTGTACAACCAGCGATGCGCGCTGATGACGATGTTACCGTTCTCGCCGGGGTATGCCGAACCGGGAATATGCCAGAGGCCTTGCAGCAGCGTTTTATCCGTTTCGCCGTGAATGACGTCTGCGTCAACGCCCATTCGTGGGATCGTAAGATGATTGGCTTTGAGCGGGTCCTGTGCAGCGGTTGCAATAGAAGGGGCGGCATTGCTCTTCTGCGCGCTCTCGGTTGCGCTCGTAACCGCGAAGTTGATTTTACTTACGTCAAAAGCTTCAGCTTTTGCGACAGGTTCAATAACAGGAGTACTCGTTGCAACGAGCTGCTGTTGCGGCAGCTCTATTTCAGCAGGAGAGATTGTTTCTGAATAAAGCCGTAAAACCCAATCTGGCCTTAGGAGCAGTACAGCTCCTAAGGCCAGAGTAATTCCAATGAGTAGCTTATATGCTCTGACGGAACTCATGCGCGAGGCGCTTTGCGCGACGCAAGCCAAGATACAGACCTGCGGTCACGGTTGCAAAGAATGTAGCGACGCCTGTCGCGTATCCGGGGATCTCGCCGCCCGTTTTTGGCAGGGACTCGAATCCGAGTACTTTCACATTCTCTTCAGGCGCTTGAACTCCTAAGACAGCGGGGTTTTCGCCGGCAAGGGCAAAGGTCAGTTGCTGTCCAAGCTTTGTTTCCGATGTGGTGCTCGACGTGCAGACCGGGCGCCAGTAATAGGTCGTGCCTACTTGGATTCCGGTGAGCGAAGCCGTGTGGAACGTTCCGTTGCTTGATGCGCCTGCAGCTGTCGAGTCGTAGTCATAGTTCGGCGGCGTGCCGGCATTGTCCTGTGCCTCGTCGCCGTAGAGGGCTGTGCAGGTCGCAGAGATATTGGTGAACCAGCTGATAGTCGTGTCAGGGCTTCCAACGGCGAGGTTGGTTTCATTGAAGACCGAAAGGCCCTGGACTCCTCCACCACCAGCGCCACCACCACCGCCTGAAGGAGGCGGAGGGGGAGGAACCACGGGCGGAGGT
>MHKK01000056.1:3898-5048 GCA_001818365.1 Candidatus Komeilibacteria bacterium RIFCSPHIGHO2_01_FULL_52_14 | reverse complement strand
TATCCATAAGTTCGCGGCTATCTTTCAGACGATAACAATCGACATGGACAAGCGTGCGTATGCTCCTGTGCTTCACCGGATACACGCGCATGATGACGAACGTCGGGCTTTGTATTAAATGCTTTACGCCGAGTCCTTTGGCAATGCCTTTTACAAAGACGGTCTTTCCCGCCCCCAAACCGCCCTCCAATCCGATAACGCGAACCGTCCCGAGCTTTCGCACGAGCTTTGCTGCGTACCGCTTTGTTGCAGCGGCCGAGCGGGTGATAATTTCCTCACGCATACGAACGTAATGGCAGCTGCGGATCGGCTTGCAGTATCCGCCAGGCGGCCGTTGATGCTTCCTTCCGCCGGTAATACCCAGCCACGGCGATCATCGCCGCATTGTCGCCGGTAAATTCAAAAGCCGGCATCAGCGCCGGGATCTGCATTTTTTTCCCGAACTCCGACAGTGTTGTGCGAAGCAGCGGGTTTGCGCTCACGCCGCCGCACACCATCAGCGACCTTGGCTGCATTCGCTTCGCAGCCCGCCGGACTTTAATCATTACGGCATCGATCACGGCCTGCTGAAACGATGCCGCAATATCGGGTATCTCTTTTTTCGAAATCTTTTTTCTTTTTTCCAGATAATACAGCGCCGCCGTTTTAAGGCCGGAGAAACTCATGTCGTAACCGGCGGCGGCGGAAAGCGGCCGGGGAAAATCGATCGCAGCCGGATTCCCGTTCCGTGCAATTCTGGAGATGATCGGACCTCCCGGATAACCGAGGTTCAGGATCTTTGCGAACTTATCAAACGCTTCACCGGCGGCATCATCAAGCGTTTGCCCGACCGGCGTATAGCATCCGTGCCCGGTCATGAGCACGAGCTCGGTATGCCCGCCTGAAACGATAAGCACCAGAGATGGAAAATACTTTTCCGGATTACGGTAGAGGTCCGGTGCATTGAGCCACGTCGCATAGATATGCCCTTCGAGGTGGTTAACACCGACCAGAGGGATATGCGTCAGCTGCGAAAGCGTTTTTGCCGTTTGTACGCCGACCATAAGGGACGTGATGAGCCCGGGCCCTGCAGTCACCGCGATCACATCGACGGTTTTCAGGAGTTTCTTCCCGATAACCTTTGCCAGCATGCGCGGCAGCGTTTCGCTGT
>MHKK01000056.1:3604-3838 GCA_001818365.1 Candidatus Komeilibacteria bacterium RIFCSPHIGHO2_01_FULL_52_14 | reverse complement strand
ATGCGATGACATGCCGGTGCAGCTTTAAAGTGGCGCGGCTTGCTTCAAGCAGCGCGACCGAGGTTTCATCACACGAGGTTTCAATGCCGAGAATTCGCATCGCTAAAATATATCGGGTGTTCGATCGAGAATAATGACGCGCTCGGCAGGCACCTGCTCCCGCCGCGCACGAACAACAAACTTACCAGACCACAATCCCGGCTGCAAGCGCGCCAGCACCCGACGGACCGGTGC
>MHKK01000056.1:1066-3576 GCA_001818365.1 Candidatus Komeilibacteria bacterium RIFCSPHIGHO2_01_FULL_52_14 | reverse complement strand
TGTGACATAAAATTATACTGCCACAACTCCGGAAACCATCGGTTCGAGACCAGCATCGTGCGGATGTCGGCTCGCGTAAAAAAACGAATATGCTCATACTGCCAGGCGCTTTCGTTCGGCATTCGCTGCGACCACCGGATAATACCCTTTCCGAACAGCATTTCGAAACGCGTGCGCAGATCAAAATGATTCGGAACGGCTAGAATAAAATAGCCGCCTTGCATTGTAACGCGGTTGAGCTCGTCAAAAAAATGTTTGAGATCGACACAGTGCTCGATAACGTCAAGCGCGAACACGATATCGAACTCCGAATCGGCGAACGGCCACCGCTCTTCGATGCGCCCGTGATGTGCCACAATGCCCCGCTCGCGCGCTTTTGATACTGCTGCCGCATCTGCATCAAGTCCGCAGACACGGTGCCCGGAAAGAAACGGCGCCATCACGCGCCCGTCGCCGCATCCGATATCAAGTACGCGAAACGACGCACCGGTCGGCACCAGCCGTTTGATCTTTTCATATGAACCCAAGAGGTCTTCCCGTTGCATGATACGTTGATTCTGGGCCGGTTCATTCTATCACACGAAAACGCCAAGCCCCAGCGTCCGCCGGGGCTTGATAGTAACAGCTGTTTTGTTTTGAAAATTACCCGCGCACCGGTCCCACAATGAGTGACGGTGCGGGGTTCACATCTTTGAACCCATGCCAGGACCCATATTCGCGCTACCCGTCGGCGCCGGACCGCTCTGACTTTTTTTCATCATCATCATCTCGCACTGCTTGCAAAATTGCTTGTGCATGGCGAGCTCGTAGATCGCAGATAAGCCAACCAACACATAAATGATGCGTGCTACCATCCCCTGCATTCCGCCGAGCCAGGTACCGATATCGGTCATAAACAGGCCGTACAGTAGCCAATTCAATCCCCCGACAATCACGAGAAGAAACGTGATCTTGTGCATCGGCGCTCTCTTCATTTCGTTCATTCTTTCACCCCCTTTCTTATCGAAGATAATTGCTTCGGTGTGGTAAGCATAGCAGGAAAACGCCCATTTGTTATGCACAATTGACAGCCCGCCGGAAGTACTTTAGAGTATCGGGTCAGGCACTTTAACGTAGCTCCGAAACGCTCTCAATCAGGAGGCACCTGTGATACGACTCGCGGATCCAACGGACACGGATGATGACATCACCTGGCAACGCTTTCTCTCTTTCGTACCGCAATCGCTTCAGTACTGCACGGTCATAGAGGGCTCGCGCCGTTTCAGGTCCCGGATTGCCCAGCACCTGTTGAGCCCTGCAACGACCCGGGTCAGCGTCATCGAGCTGTTCTACATCATTCGTTTCGTTCCGGAAGAACGGCTCCGGGCAGGCAGCGTCCTGCACAACAAGAGCATGCTGCTCGCCCGCTATAGCCCAATGGTCCCTGGAATGACCGGCCTTGGTTTCGAGACGCTGATCAAGACACTTGTCAACAGATACCAGCCGAATTTCTTTGACTACATGGGGCGGAGCGACGAGAAGCTGCAGGCGCTCATCGATCTGATGTGCGAATGACCGAGCGCAGGACGTTCACACCGCAGACGGGGAAACTCGTCTGCATTTTTTTATGCGCTCAAAATTACAGGGCGTTGAACGAGGTGTCGGTGGAGTAAACACGAATTTCGTCAAGTGACCCTTTGAAAGGACTCCCTCCGCTCGGATGTAAAGCACCAAAACCGGCGTCAATCGCGCTATCGGTATAACCGATTCCATTCCAAGAACCGGTTTTTGTCAGCTGCACGAGCTTGCCGTTAACGTAGATGAGGGCGTCTTTCGTTATGTCATCGCGGTTGTATATAACGGCTACATGGTTCCATTTGCCGAAGCGTACGGAACCGGCCGGCGTCAACCACTGAAAACGCGATGTGATGACATTGCTAATGCCGATGTTAAACATGATCTGGTTCGCATCCCGGACTGTAATGCTATATCCTGCTGTAAAAACCCCACTGGACTTTGATACGAGTATGCGATCACCGCCTGTATCACTCGACTGCTTAAACCATAAGCTGATTCCACCGCCATCTGCGAAGATATCGTTGAGCGAGTCATCCGTCTTAAGTACAAATAGCCAACCACTGACTAAACTAAAGCAGTTGCCCCGAACGCAGTCGCTCGTTTGCAGAGTGACACCGATATTGTTGTTGGGCTGTATCATCACGTCGCTACCTTCACCCCGCTTGTTCGGTGAACACCAGCGAGGCCCGGAGTAATCGCATGATTGTGCTGCGCTATCGAGACCAAAATCTTTTTTCTCATCAACGCTCAAACCCTGATCGATCTGCTGCTCCACCCGAAGCCCTGCCGCGATCCATGCTTTGTCGCGAGCGGAGGTGAGATTCACCAGAGCGATAGTCGAGATAAATCCAATAATTGATATCACGACCAGGAGTTCGATAAGAGTAAACCCAGCACCACTTTTGCGCGCCAAAAGGGTAAACCCAGCACCACTTTTGCGCGCCAAAAGGGTA
>MHKK01000056.1:550-1051 GCA_001818365.1 Candidatus Komeilibacteria bacterium RIFCSPHIGHO2_01_FULL_52_14 | reverse complement strand
AGGGTAAACCCAGCACCACTTTTGCGCGCCAAAAGGGTAAACCCAGCACCACTTTTGCGCGCAAAAGTGGTGCTGGGTAAACCCCGCTTCCTGCTATTTGAAAAAGGGTTCAACCCTTTCTTTGTTCGAAATGGAAAGTGGTGCTGGGTGAAGCCGCTTTGTTTCATAGATCAAAACAGGTGACAGGAGTAAGTATACACCTTTCAGCGGTGAAGAGCCGCTCGATTTACAGCAACCGTACCAGTCCTAAAGATACTGTGCAGCATCGATCCAGTCCCGTAACTCTTGCTGGATTTGCACGTAGCCGCGGATATTGACCGTGGTTCCTTTGTGAATGCCCAGGTGCAGATGCTTTCGTTCACCGTCCGTTTCGCTGCTGTACCCTTTCCCTAAAACGCCGAGCATATTGCCTGCCGACAGGGTTTCGCCCTGTTGCGTTACGATGCTTGTCAGGCGAACATGGCCGTAGACGATCGTGACATCCTGATTCTCGATGCGACA
>MHKK01000056.1:0-500 GCA_001818365.1 Candidatus Komeilibacteria bacterium RIFCSPHIGHO2_01_FULL_52_14 | reverse complement strand
GTTCACCGGTACAAACGGCGTGGATCTGTACGTCGCTATCCTGTTCATCGGCAACGGTTTCAAAATCAACACCGCTATGATAGCCCGAAAAGCGCTCGGGCTGTACTGGAGAAGTGCGCGGAGTGATCTGTATCCCGAACGGTTTTTTTGTGATCCGAGCTTTTGCATCGCTTAGGGGAGCAACAAACTCCTTGGGCGCAACGACGGGCTCAACCAGGGACTCCGGTGCAACAGGTTGGTTTTGAATCGAGGATGGTGCCGTCGAATTCTGCACGGGAACCTGCGCATCTCTATCATACGTGCCGCTCGTGTTAAAGGATGTCTGAAAAAAACTATAGGACAAAAAAGCAATCAGTAAAGCGGCAAAACCATACAATAGAATCTGAGAGGTCTTGTTGACGACACGCATCCTTGTATCGTAGCAGCTATTTCACGATGCAGTCCATACTGTATACTGTACGCATGGCAACCAGGAGGGGAGCAAACACCAAAAACAAACA
>MHKK01000055.1:3320-7546 GCA_001818365.1 Candidatus Komeilibacteria bacterium RIFCSPHIGHO2_01_FULL_52_14 | reverse complement strand
GTGAGCAGCATAGGATCACATGGACATTATTTCCGATTCCTTTTGCTCAGAAATGTCCTTAATGGTCTTCGTATACTGCGTCACGAGCTCGTCGATCTGTTTATACAGTTTGAATTTTTGATCTTCGGATATCTCCTTTTTGTCCATAGCGGCATCAAGCTCTCCGCGTACCTTTTCGCGATGCTGGCGCAAGCTGACTCTGCATTGCTCGGCTGACGCATGCAGGTGCTTGACCAGGGCGCGCCGGTTTTCCTCGGTAAGCGGCGGTAAGGGTAATCTGATCAGAGCCCCATCGACTACCGGCGACGCGTTCAGATCCGACTGCGAGAGCGCTTTTTCGATTTCGTGAATGGTTGACTTATCCCACGGCTGTATTACCAGCGTACGTGCGTCCGAGGAAGTAATTGTGGCAAGCTGCTGCAATTGCATTTTCGAATCATACACCTCTACCGGGATTGATTCGATCAACGAGGGAGTAGCCCTCCCGGTGCGCAAAGACGAGATCTCGTGCTTGAGATGAGCAATAGAGTCATTAAATTTAGAGGTATATCGCTGTATGTCGATCATAGGCGGATGCTGCTATTTCGCAGGTGCATAAAACGCAAGATATAATTCGCTGGGATTATCCGGAGCCATCTTGAGGATCTTCGGCATGCCGGATGCAGGAAGAGCTCTCACGGTCCAATCCAAGCCACCGTTTTCCGAGCGATAAAAAGCTCCGGTGGTTGCAAAGTATAGCGATTTACCGGTCGTTCCGTCAATGGCTATCGAAAAAATTCGAGCCTGTTGCGGCTTATTGAGTATCTCGATCTCCTGCCAGTACTCGCCGTCGATCAGCCGGAACAGCCCATAACCGCTCGCATACAGAATCCCATCTTTCTGTGAAGTATCGAACGTCATATCCATATAGGTTCGTGCGCCGGGCAGCTGCCCCAGGAGTATAGGATTCTTTCGCTCGTCGACCTTAACGACACCTGCGGGTGTGTGGACAGGCAGGTCTGCCAGGATTTTCCACGTAACGCCCAGATCGGATGTCTTAAGAACGCTGTCTCGTTGATCAACCATGTAAAACGACGAGGGCTCATGCGGGTGCGGAACAAACTTATAAATCGGCGAGTCGACGTACCGCAACACGTCCCAAGCAACACCGGCGTTCCGCGAATGAATGAGCGCCCCATCCGATGCTCCGACAAAGATGTGATCGCTGTCTTGCTGACTAACGAGAATTGCGGCAAAGTATTGATTTGCCAGCGAGGAAAAATGCATCAGCTGCCAGCTGCGTGAACAATCGATACTTTTAAAAATTTTGTTATGTACGGCGGCATAGAGGGTGCACTTGTCCTGCGGGTCAATGGCAATATCATTGATTGTGCCTTGATTTGCCAGCGTTTTCAGCCATCCCTCGCCGCGTGAGTAGGAGTAATACAGGGCGTTTTCCGTGCCAACATACACTGTCGACGCGTCCTGCGGGTCGAATTTCATGAAGGTTACGTTTGCATATCCGAATTTCTGCGCAGATCCTCCAGTCGCCAAAAGATCGCCCTTCACGGCCCATTGCTCTCCTTTATCTCCCGTTTTAAAAATTCCGGCACCTGGTATCAACGTTGTCGTTTGTTTCCTCTGCTGTACAACGCAGCCGCTCAGAATAACGACCGCAACACTGAGAATAATGAATTTTTTCATAGCATACCTGCAAGCAGGACGTTCTCCAAAGTAAGATGTATGTTTGGATTGATCCGTGCTGCTTCTTTATAGTTGTGAATTAGCGAGATTTGCTTGAGCAATTGCATAGAGCCGGTCCGTGAAGCATGGGTGATCAGCTCCTGCTGCAACTGCGTGTTGTGAACTGCCTGCGGTACGCCATTTTTTATGACTAGCAGGTCGTGAAGAAGAAGCTCCAAAATATCGACGGAGGCCTCCTCAGCACCACTCTGGTTTTCTTCCGTATCCTGAGACGCTTTTTTTGGCGCCAATGACATCTCGGGCAGCGCGGTGAATGCTTCGCTCGGGGACAACGTCAGAAGGGCAAGAATCTTTCTCGTCGTTGACAAATAGCCAACGCCTTGGTCGGAAAGCAACTTTTTTGCCACTTCTACGCTGCCACCCGAGAGTGAAACAGCAGCGCTGCGTTGTTCCGCCGTGCAGTCCTGAGAGTCCAAAAAATCATTCATCTCTGAATTTGACAGGCGATTGAATTTGATGAGCATACATCTTGATACGACCGTCGCGGGCAACGATCGCAGCGAGTCGCTGATAAGAATCAACACCGCGTGCGAGGGACCGTCCTCGAGCATTTTGAGCAACACGTTAACTGCAGCATGGCTTAGCTGCTCCGCTTCTGCAAGTATGCCTATGCGGAATGAGCCGACAAACGGTTTATGAAAAAGCGATGCGTTGAATGCCCTGACCTCCTCGACCCCGACTTGCGTTGCGCGAGAGTCGGCACGGAGTTCAATGCTATCAGGGTGCATTGAAGCCCGAACGCAGCTTACACAGGCTCCGCACGGTTTTTTCACGTCATTGAGGCATAGCAGCATCGCCGCATAGCGCTGTGCGATGAATGCCTTTTCATCTCGCGCTGCTCCATACAACAGATATGCACGCGTGTCCATGCGTGCTTTTTCCAGAAGAAGTCTCTGTCGCCGGTGGAGCGTCATGCCCCATTCATAGATGCGTTCGCTCATACGAGCTCAAGAATATCATGCCAACTGGCAAAGAACAAGAATCCTACTTTTTCATGTCGAGCGCGGCGTTCACAAGGGCGTCAGCCCGTCTATTCCTCTCGCGCGGTATGTGCCTGAGCGAAACGGCCGCAAAGGATGAACGCAGCACATGCAGTTTTGCGAAGAGAAGAGCAAGCTCCTTGTTTTTAACCTTATATTCAAAGTTCATCTGGCGAACGACAAGCTCGCTGTCAAGATAGCACGTGAGGTGCGTGATGTGTGATGCATGAGCCAATGTCATTCCTCGCATGAGGGCAGTGTATTCGGCGATATTGTTGGTCGTCGCCCCGATGTATTCGCTAAAACTTGCGATCTTACGCTGTGTCCCGTCGTAGAGCTCGCCGCCTATTGCTGCCGGCCCCGGATTACCGCGGGCACCGCCGTCCGTATATAAGTACCCTATTTTTTTTCTTAGGCTCATATTACAGCACGTCACGCACTTCAAGTCGCAGCTCCCTGTTCCCGTTCCATTCGTTGATGCGCACATTAAATGCAATATCCCGAATCGACCCGCGCTCCAATTTCTGTTTTGGCTTAAAAATGACTGCTTTTATACTTTTCTGGGCCTGGGTAAGTAAAAGCTGCTGATGGGAACCGTCTTTGCCCATATCGCGACATTGTGCGATCTTTACATTTTCGGCGACGAATACCGGTTCAGGATTCGTTTGACCGTACGGCTCGAATTTTGACAGCCAATCGGCAAATTCCCAGGTAATATCGGGCAGCGTGAGGATCGCATCAGCGGCATAGGAATCACGTTGCGGAATCGCCATTCGGTCTAAGTGCTCCAGAAAATACGCCTGTACCGCTCGCACAAACTCGTCTTTACGGTTTGATGCCATTCGATAGCCGCATGCCTGCGGATGACCTCCGAAGCTCTTGAGCATACTCTTCACGGAGACCAGACAATCCATGATATTGACGTGCTCCGGTGCCCTGCCCGAACCAACGATCAGCTGGTCCTGCGAACCCATGACAAACACAGCTCTTTCAAGTTCGCGGGAGAGTCGGCTCGCCAAAAGACCGGTAAGTCCTGCAGTCCAGCCGGGGTCGAAGAAAAACAACACTGGTCCCGATTGAGATGCGATTTGCGTTGTTGCGACACGGTACATATGCTCGGTCAGCTTTTGGCGATCCTTATTCTGAGATTCGATCAATCGAGCGAGACGAGCCGCCTCATCGCGGTTTTCTGTCGTAAGAAGCGCATATGCGGTATTGGCATGGTCCATTCTCCCTGCCGCGTTGATCCTCGGTGCAATCTGAAATCCGATTGTTTGTGCCGACAGCCGGTGCGGATCGATCCTGCTGGCACGATACAGCTCCTGCATGCCAAGCCGTCTTCCTTTAGCAAGCACCATGAGACCGAATTTAACGATAGTGCGGTTCTCGCCGGCTAACTCGACCATATCGGCAACCGTAGCGATCGCGACAAGATCCAACAGCCATTTCTCATGGGACTCCTTTTGTACGTCGGTCAGCCGACACCGCTCGTCTCTCAAGAGC
>MHKK01000055.1:0-3312 GCA_001818365.1 Candidatus Komeilibacteria bacterium RIFCSPHIGHO2_01_FULL_52_14 | reverse complement strand
AAGCGTATATGCCACGCCGCCACCCGATAAAAATTTACACGGATAGGTTTCAGAGGGACGTTTTGGATGGATTATGGCCAGCGCTTTGGGAAGATTCTCCGGTAACAAATGGTGGTCGGTCACGATCACGTCGATTGCCTGCCCGGCTGCATAATCAACCTCAGACGTATTACTGATCCCGCAATCGCAGGTAATGATGAGTTTTGCGCCTTGTTTGGCCAGGTAATCGATAGCCGCAGTATTGAGACCGTATCCTTCTTTGTCCCGATGCGGTATGTAACAAACGACCTTCGCCGAGAGCAGCGAAAGCGTCGTTTGCAGTATTGCCGCACCACAGACACCATCGGCATCGTAATCGCCGTAAACGGCAATAAGCTCGCCCTTCTGAGCTGCATCATAAATTCGGGCGCTGGCCTTCTGCATATCCTGAAAAAGAAAAGGATCCGCAAGTTGACTGAATTGCGGATCCAAAAAATCATCAATCAGTTCCTGACTTGTAAGACCTCGACGGTACAAAAGTCGCTGGATAACGCTCGGGTACTCGGGGAAATCCCTAACAAAATCCGACGGCGGGGTTGGCGACGTGACAATTTTCATGCACTGCTATTGAGCACACAGCGGAGTCCACGCAGTGTCGAGTGCGCCCGTCGGCGTTTCGGTCAGGTCGTTGTAGGGGTTGAAATTTCCGTCACGCTCCAAGGATACCCAGACGCAGAACCTGTGGCCACGCACGATATCGGGATTTGAGCTTGCAAAATAATGGTCATACGCGCTGTCTGAATGGTGACCGGGGTCTGTTGGAACCTTGATAAGATAGTTCTCGAGTCCCTTCAGCCAGTTGCCGTTCGTGTCTGCGACAAACTTATGCGCAGGCGATAGTCCTTGCGGCCTGCAATCAGAATCCTGTCCGCAGGTAACGGCCGGCTGCTGCAATAAATACTTTTGTTCGCATTGATCTACGTTACAGACACCGTAATACCCGCCGATTGAAGATGTCCCGGCCGTGCAGTACTGATCGCCAAAAAGGCAACACAGATCCCACTGCGTGTTGACGTAGCACATACTGTAATTTGAGCAATCCTGCTGGCAGTTTGCAGGGTTTTCCAGGGTGTCACAAACTGCATTACCGCAGGTTGCCGGTGCTTCGCCTCCGGCAATGCAATCGGAGGTGCAGTTACTGACGTTTTCGCCGAGCTCCGGTTCACAAATACTGTTTCCGCAGGATGGTATGCCGCCGTCAGGTGGCGGTTCAACCTGGCAAGAGGAACTGCATCCGTCCCCGTCTGTCGTATTTCCATCATCACATGCTTCAGTGCAAAGCATAGTTCCGTCTCCACAGATCGTACCGGTGCCCCACTGACAACTTGCGCTACATGCATCGCAGTTACTTGTATTCCCATCGTCACACGCTTCACTGCAACGGGTAACACCATCACCGCATGAATTGCCTGAGCCTACCCGACACGTTGAGCTGCAGGTATCGCAATTCAGAGTATTGCCATCGTCACACTCTTCATTGACTTCTTCACTACCATTACCACAAACCGGCGGCGGAACCTCGCCTCCTCCACCGCCCTCAAGGAATAGGGCCTGTGCCGTTGGGATACTGAGAAGCGAACGAAGGGGGCTTGAGATTCTTTTTGGATCTATCTGTACGAATTTGCTCTCTGACGTCGTATTGAATGACGTCAGGTCACAACCGTCACCGAGTTCATCGATGCAGAATTGGGCAGGGGCTACTCCAAAATCGTTGGTAAAGAGCTCTGCCGCCTTAATAATGGTCAGTTGATCCAATTTACGCTGCTTATCTCTGCTGCTTTGCTGTGACGCCGTCAGGGCAACGACCGATATTGTGGATAAAAACCCTATGATAGCGACGACGACAAGCAGTTCAAGAAGCGTAAACCCAGCACCACTTTTGGTGCTAAAAGTGGTGCTGGGTAAACCCAGCTTTCTGGCACCACTTTTGCTACTCGACACTAGTCTTGACCCATGGCTGCCACTTGTTGAAAAGTGGTGCTGGGTAAAGCCCTGTCTGCTGCGAATTTTTTTATGATGCATAGTGCGGTTTTTTGCGGATCTTACGTACCTTTATTTTAACAAGTTTACCAGGTTGCACAAGAGCCGTCCTGGCCGGTGCGGCAGCTTCTTTCACCGGAGGTCCTACGTCTCGGTCAAACGACGGTTCACCTCTTGATGTGATTCCGGCATGCACTGCGCGCTTGAGGCCCTTGCGGATCAGAAGAAGTGCGATAATGCTCCCGATAAAAAAGAGCAACAGTACGAATACCGCCGGCTCACGATAGGTGAAATTCATAGCCTGCACCGGAGCTTGAGGGTTCAGGATGACGGTTGTAGTACCCGACTGCGCCTCGCTTGTTATCTGACTGAATGTATCAAAAAGCGCAGCTGCCTCATCAAGCGTTTCATTGGTCGATGTTTCGTACGGTGCCTGTGCGATCAACATAGTAATGCTTACTCCTTATGTTTGCATCGTAACTATCCGCGCGTCGACAGCTATGCCACCCCGTCTGTAAGCGATGAACGGATTAAGGTCCAATTCGATGATTTCGGGATGCCTATGGATAAGACGCGAGAGGCGTACAATTTGATGCGCAACGAATGGTACATCTATGCTTGTGATAATAGAAGTATGGCGTAGTTGCGCAAGCATGGCTTTCGCACCTCTAAGATCCGGTTTTCCGACATAAAAACCGATGTCATGTACGTCTTCGGTAAAACTGCCCCCGATGCCCGCAATATACACATCTCCCATGAGCGCGTCATGTACATAACCGAGAATCAATTCTGTGCCCGGCTTCGCCATTGGCTGAACGTATACGCCTTCGAGCTTCCTCGCAAACATATGCGAAAATCGTCTGAGAGTATCATTCAGTTGCCCGCGCGATGCGATATCGAGAATTACCGCGCCCGAGGATCGTTTGTGCACAACGGATCGGACGACTGCCTTTGCGGCTAATGGAAATCGCAATCCTTTCGGCGTCGATTGACGAGGTGCAATAAAATTCGATTTGATGATCGGTATTGAAACGGAATGCAGATTTCGCTCCACAATGTGGTACGGTAGCTGAATTTTCGTGCCCACCGGAATCTTTCGCAAGACGGGTTTGCCAATGACGATGCGTTCGTCCCGGGAAGACCGCGTCATGGCATCCAGAATGCGAATTGCGTCATTCGGAAAGTCGAAGTAGCAGCCGTCCTTGTTAACAATGCTCTTGGCGCGAGAAACCGAACGTCCCCCAATAAAGCAGGGCAAGATGATTTTGTGAGTCCTCTTTTGCCGGGAAATCG
>MHKK01000054.1:4504-5326 GCA_001818365.1 Candidatus Komeilibacteria bacterium RIFCSPHIGHO2_01_FULL_52_14 | reverse complement strand
AAACAGAACGATTGATGAGCTCGCAAGGACGCTCAAGAGCAATATTTATTCGATACAAAGCTGCCTCACGATGCTCGAAATGAAGGGTATAGCCCGGCTCGGCGAGGACGGAGTAATACGACTCACATAAATAGTTATTCCCCGACTAAGCAGAGCGCATGGAGGGGACTACTAAAAAAATATGCAGTGGAAATGGTACGTGTATATTATTGAGTGCAAGGACAATAGCTACTATACCGGCATGACTTGGCGACCCGATCTACGCTGGATACAGCACCTCTCTGGTTTGGGCTCAAAATATACTCATATACATGCGCCAAAAAAACTAGTGTACTTTGAAGAATATGAATCTATCGAAGAGGCGCGAACGCGTGAACAGCAGATTAAACGATGGTCGCGAGAAAAAAAAGAAAAGCTAATCACTGGTGAGTGGGGCAAATGGTAAGGCCCTCGACCCGTCCGCCGCTCCTGTGGAGCTTTGGAGGGCGGACAAGCTCGGGCAGTAACAATTCATCACGATATCATTGGAAGGTTCTTCACCGTCCGCAGCAAGGGAATGCTCTGCTGAGCTCTATAAAATTTCAGTTCGTCATTTGACAATTGTAAGCACAACGTGTTACTAATGGCTTTACCCCGTAATACAACCCCGCGCCGCTGCGCGGAAAAATTATAAATATTAGCATCATGTCAACAAGCGACAGAAATTATTTAAAAAAATTATTAATTAAAATTCTGCTCTTATCGCGGGGTTGATATACGGGGTTTATGAAAAATTTGGTCATCGTCGAGTCGCCGACGAAAGCAAAAACGATCGGTAAATTT
>MHKK01000054.1:3582-4495 GCA_001818365.1 Candidatus Komeilibacteria bacterium RIFCSPHIGHO2_01_FULL_52_14 | reverse complement strand
GATTACACGATCAAATCGTCCTACGGACATGTGCGCGACTTGCCGAAGAGCAAGATGGGCATAGATTTTGAACATAATTTTGAACCGCAGTACGTTGTCCCCCTCAAAGCGAAGCCGCACGTCACGGAACTCAAAAAACTGGCAGCCAAGGCCGACGCCATCTATTTTGCGACAGATAGCGACCGCGAGGGCGAAGCCATCTCGTGGCATTTGCAGCAGCTTTTTAAGCTGCCCGACAAGGGAGTCAAGCGAATCGTGTTCCATGAGATCACCAAGAAAGCAATTCTTGACGCGCTGACGCATCCAACAAACCTGAACATCGATCTGGTCAACGCGCAGCAGGCACGGCGCGTGCTTGACCGTCTCGTCGGCTACGAACTCTCTCCCCTGCTTTGGAAAAAGGTGGCTCGCGGGCTTTCCGCCGGCCGCGTACAATCGGTGGCCGTGCGGCTCATCGTCGAGCGCGAAGAGGAAATTAAAGCATTCAAAGCGCAAGAATACTGGACCGTCGAAGGCACCGCGGAAAAAGATACGATTGAATTCCCGGTAGAGCTTTCCGCTATTGACGAGAAGAAGCTCAAAAAATTCGATCTCGAACCGGAGCAGGCAAAGAATGCGGCGCAGAAGTTGGGCGGAAAAAAACTGACGGTAACGGAGGTCACAAATAAAAAAGTGAACAAGCAGGCGCCGCCTCCGTTCACCACTTCATCCTTGCAGATAGAAGCGAACCGGCGACTCGGCTACTCGGCAAAACAAACCATGATGCTCGCCCAGCAATTGTACGAGGGCGTGGCGCTCGGCGAAAAAGAAGAGACCGGGCTTATCACGTATATGAGAACCGACGCGCTGAATCTTGCCGATGAATTTATTGCAAGCGTCCAGGAGTACGTCAAAACCTCTCTCGGATCGCGCT
>MHKK01000054.1:927-3563 GCA_001818365.1 Candidatus Komeilibacteria bacterium RIFCSPHIGHO2_01_FULL_52_14 | reverse complement strand
ACGTTTCAAGAGCACGTCAAAGAACGCGCAAGAAGCGCACGAGGCAATCCGTCCGACCGACATCACGGCGACCCCCGACTCGGTCAAACCATATCTTGATGCACGGCAATTCAAGCTCTACGAACTGATTTGGAAACGAGGGCTGGCTTCGCAGCTGCCGGTCAGCGAGATTGAGGCGACGACAGCAGAGTTTTCCGCCGACGGAACGCCCTACACGCTCAAAGCAACTGGTTCGGTCGTTACGTTTGACGGCTGGCGCAAGGTGTACAATGGCACCAGCGTCGATGAGAAGCAGCTGCCGAAATTGGTTAAAGGAGACCTTTGCGATCTGAAAAAAATCGACGGTTTGCAGCATTTTACGCAACCGCCCGCACGTTACTCGGAAGCCGGCCTGGTCAAAGCGCTCGAGGAACGCGGCATCGGACGTCCGTCAACATACGCACCCACGATTGCAACCGTCATTGATCGAGGTTATGTCGAAAAAAAAGAAGACAAGCGGTTATATCCGACACAAATGGGCGAGCTGGTGAACGATCTGCTGGTCAAGCACTTTCCCGACATCGTCAACTATGATTTTACGGCGGCGCTGGAACAAGATCTGGATCTTATCGCGGCCGGAGAAAAAAAATGGCAACCGGTCATCCGTTCGTTTTACGAACCGTTTAAGAAAGGGGTCGACCAGAAGAATGAAGAGCTGAACAAAAAGGACATTACGGAAACGGCAACCGAGGAAATCTGCGAGCGCTGCGGCAAGCCGATGGTCATTAAGATCGGCAGGTTCGGCAGATTCCTTGCCTGCACCGGCTATCCCGACTGCAAGAACACGAAGCAGCTGAACAGCAACAACGAGATCGAGGCGCCCGAAACCGTCGATGAAAAATGTGAAAAATGCGGAAAACCCATGGTCGTCAAACGGGGACGATACGGAAAGTTCATCGCCTGCTCGGGGTATCCGGACTGTAAGAACATAAAAAAGCAGGTTATCAGTACCGGTGTCACGTGCCCGCAGTGCAACATCGGCGACATCGTTCAGAAAAAAAGTAAGCGTGGCAGGATTTTCTACTCGTGCAACCGATACCCGGACTGTCAATTTGCCCTCTGGCAAAAACCAACCGGCGAAAAATGCCCGACCTGCGGCAGCTTGCTGGTGTACGGGCCAAACGACACGAAGCGCTGTTCCAACAAGGACTGCTCAACTAACAGTTAGCTAGTAGCTAGTGACTATTAACTGTTGACTCTTCAATAGTTACAGGTTAATAGTTAACTGTTAATGGTTGATACTAGTTATATGAAGCTGATAACCTGGGAACAGTTGAAAGAGTTGATCTTCCGCAATTACGCGGACGCGGATATTTCTGATCTGACGCGCGCTTACCAATTTGCCGCAAAAGCGCACAAAGGAGTGAAGCGCAAGAGCGGAGAGGACTATATCTACCACTGCATCGCCACGGTATACTATCTGGCCGAACTGAAGGTCGATATGCCGACGCTCATTGCGGGCATGCTGCACGACGTGCCGGAGGACACGTCGGTCACGATTGACGAGATAAAAAAAGATTTCGGCGCCGAGGTAGCAAGTCTCGTCGATGGAGTCACCAAACTGAGCCCGCTCAAATACCGGGGCATAACGCGCTATGCCGAGAATCTGCGAAAGCTCTTCGTTGCGATGTCGAGAGACCTTCGGGTGATCATCATCAAACTCGCGAATAATCTGCACAACGTGCAGACCCTCCACGCGCAGCGTCCGGATAAACAGCTCCGCATCGCAAAAGAAACGATGGAAATCTATGCGCCGCTTGCGAACCGTCTCGGCATGTTCGAGCTCAAAAGCCGCCTTGAAGACGAGGCATTCCCCTATCTCTATCCCGAGGAATATAAGAAAGTCGTCGCGCTTGCCGAAGATCGTTTACGGAACGAGACCAAATACATCGGTAAGGTAAAATACGGCGTTGAGCGCGAGCTCATAAAGAACCAGATCACGTATCTCTCGATCGAGGGCCGGATCAAACACATGTACAGCTTATACCGGAAACTGCAGACGCACGGCTGGGACATCAATAAGATTTACGATCTTATCGCGCTGCGGGTTGTCGTCACCTCGATCCCGGATTGCTATCTGGTATTGGGCATCGTGCACGGTAAATGGACGCCGCTCAAAGGCCGCATCAAGGATTACATAGCGCAGCCGAAGCCGAACGGTTACCAGTCGTTGCATACGTCCGTATTCACCGACTTCGGCAAGGTCGTCGAATTCCAGATCCGCGACGTGGCCATGCATGAGCTCGCCGAATACGGTATCGCGGCATATACCAAATACAAAGACGTGCCGCAGGAATCAAACAAGAGTTTAAAATGGATCCAGGAGCTTATCGGCTGGCAGAAGAAGATAAAGGACGACATGGAATATCTGAAAAACATCAAGAACGATATATTCCAGAATCGCATATTCGTGTTTACCCCGCAGGGCGACGTTCTGGATCTGCCCGATAACGCGACGCCGATCGATTTCGCCTATCACATCCACTCGGATCTGGGTTCACACGCAACCGGCGCGCGCGTCAACGATCACATGGCAGGATTGGATACGGTTCTCAAGAGCGGCGACGTCGTCGAAATCATCAAGGATAAAAACCGAA
>MHKK01000054.1:738-844 GCA_001818365.1 Candidatus Komeilibacteria bacterium RIFCSPHIGHO2_01_FULL_52_14 | reverse complement strand
GGGAAAAGTTTCGAATCTTAGGCCAACGGAATCAGTTTATCGAGAATGCTCTTCAGATCTTCATCGGAAGGGAACTGAATCTCGATCGATCCGCCCTTCCCCAATT
>MHKK01000054.1:0-625 GCA_001818365.1 Candidatus Komeilibacteria bacterium RIFCSPHIGHO2_01_FULL_52_14 | reverse complement strand
ACACTTAATTTTTGCTTCAAGATCAGTTCGAGCGCTTTGAGCTGATCTTTTTCCGCCGGATAGCTCAGGATGACTTTTGCGTGAGAGAAGGTAATACGCTCCTCGGCAAGCGCTTCCAAAATTGATTGCGGCAAGGACAGCACCCGTAAAAAATTCGCGACCGACGAGCGGCTCTTGCCGACCCGCGCCGCAACCTCTTCCTGTGTGAGACCGAACTCGTCCATCAACCGCTTGTAGCCCAGCGCTTCCTCAAGCGCGTTCAAATTATGCCGCTGCAAATTTTCGATGAGCGACACTTCGAGTTTTTTCTGATCCTCGATCTTCCGTACGATGCACGGAACCTCGGTGATTCCTATGAGCTGGGCCGCTTTGAGGCGCCGTTCGCCGGCAACCAACTGATACTTTCCTCCGCCCGCGTCGGTGACGATCAAGGGCTGCAGAATACCGTGCTCCTTAATCGACGACGCAAGCTCATGCAGCCGGTCCTGATCAAAATGCGTACGTGGCTGCCAAGGATTTGCACTGATCGCCGATGCAGAAATTTTAACAACCTGCTCGCCCGGTGCGACATTGGTAATCGTCGGCCCCCACGAACCCCGCTGTCCGGCGCTCGGTATGAGCGATC
>MHKK01000053.1:3435-7873 GCA_001818365.1 Candidatus Komeilibacteria bacterium RIFCSPHIGHO2_01_FULL_52_14 | reverse complement strand
CACGGCCTCAGGCGTCGATAACGTGAGAACATTCTTCGGTATCAAGGCCCCGTACGCGACAACGCAGAAGAGAGCCGGGAGATGCGGCGTTAACTCGGAAATAAACTTCGCATCCTGACGCTCGGGCTGAACTGTCGGCAAATGATTCGCGATCGCGAATTCCTTGACGGCCGAACGGGCTTCGGTTCGCCGTCCCCGTCCTTGTTTGCGGTCCGGCTGCGTGACGACTGCCCGAACGGCGCGCCTCGCATGAAGCGCCGCGAGCAGGGGAACAGCGAACGGAGGAGTGCCCCAGAAAATAATGGGCGGGAGGTCTTTTGGCGTCATGAACGTAAAATCTTTTCGCCTTTCGTAATATGAATATCGCAATCGATAATGAGTTTCGAATTGATGTGATCTATTTCATGCTGCAGAATAATAGCCGGCATGCCCGTCAGCTTCTCGATCTTCTTTTCTCCCCGCACATTCTGATATTTTACGCGTATCTTAGCCGCACGAGTCACGTATCCGTACAATCCCGGTAAGGACAGGCATCCCTCTTCGATGGAAACTTTTTTTGCGCTGTGGAAGGTAATGACCGGGTTCACATACGCCGCATACTCGGACCCTTCGTCTCCAACCTTCACGATAACGAACTTGATATTCTTGCCGATCTGCGGAGCCGCCAGTCCGATGCCGTTCGAGCTGATCATGGTCTTATTCATCTCTTCGGCGAGCGCGTGAAGAGAGTCACCAAACTGCGTGACGTCGTCGCAGGGCTGATGCAGTGTCCGTGCCGGATGTTTGACTATCGAAAACATAGGATTTATTTGAGCACGAACTGCGCTGACAGATACCCGACGTTCAATGCCGTCTCGGAGCTCATGATGCGCGTCGTATAGGCGCGCGTCTCAAGTATCCCAAGCAGCAGCGCAAGGACGCGGGTTCCGCATTCAACGACCTCGTTTTTCCCCAAACCCTCATGCAGGACGAACAATTTTTTTAAATCGCGGGCTTCAAGCGCTTGCTGGACGTTCCGGTTAAAATCGGCTGCTTTCGGATTATAGGTGCCCGGACCCGAGCGCCGTACGCCGTGTGCCAGGTCGCCTGAAGCAATGACCGCGATCCGTGCCGCAGTCCGGTGTATGAAGCGATTGATGCGAACGCCGACGCGATAGTGTTCTTCAGGCGCGTCTCCCGATATTCCGATCGGGATGACCTTGCCTTCGCCGGATCGCTTTCGCGGCAGAAGATGCCACAGGGGTATCGCGGAACCGTAATCCAAAACCGTCTCATCGGTCGCCATTAAAACGAGTTCCGGCTCCAGCGATTCCTTGAGCGCGTAACCCGTTCCGATATCGTTGACCAGCGTTTCACGATCGGACAGGTTGCCGTACTTGCCGAAATCGATCTGCACCTCCGGACGCTGATTGATGTTGAAAGTCGCTTGCATACCGTGGTGCGGCGAAATAATAATCACGGAATCGGGGTGTACGGCGTAAAGCTCGCCTGCGAGCTCCCGATACGCGCGAAGCGTCTTGCGTATTTTAGCCGCGTGCTCGCGTCCCACATCTGGTATGGCTATCAGGGGATGCGGCACGAATGCTGCAAAAACAAGCATAAAGAATTATTGGGGTAGAATGGGATCTCCGGTCGGATGCATGGCCAGAACCTCATCCGTCGTGACAACGATAGAGTTCCACTTGTACCCGATCGCGTTAAATGCCTTTTCCGAAGTAATCAGGCGTTTTTTCTGATTGGAAATGACATATACTTCGGCGGATCTCCCTTTTACCAGGATACCGTCTTTCAGGAGAATCGGGAATCCCGACGCATATTGAGACAATTTTTCCGGTGTCGTTTTCACGATTTTTAAGCCGGGATAATTGATGGCCGCGATATCCTTGTGCAGCACCGGATATCTCCTGGTACCTTCCACATAGAAAAGGACCGCCGAGGTCTTGTCCTGAAGCAGCGCTCCGGTCGGATATGCGTCTTCGAACGTAACCGGTTTTCCGTCGGGGATCGCCGCGAGCTGTTCATCGGTGGCGTCCTGTACTTCCTCGGGGTTAAAGCCGATCTGCTTGAACACCTCCGGAGAAACGATGCGTCTTTTTTGATCGACGGTCAGGAGATACGTGTCGCCGGTTTTCGTATTACGGAGAAGCGAATAAGCGGCGAAGGTGATGTCGAGGCCGCGCGGAAGAGGGTTGAGCTTCGACGTGTCGACGGTTACGACGAGATCGGGATTATAACGGGAAACGAGCGCGATGCGCGACGTGAACGCGCGCTTCACGCCGTTCTGCACGAGCCACACGCCAACTTCGCCTTTTCCCTGGAGCAGGGTCCCGTCCGGATACGGAGTTCCAAAGTAGCGATGCCATATCGTTTTAAAAAGCTCGTTACCATGCAGGTGCGGGGTATAATTGTACAGTGCGGCGGTAACGAGGTTGCGCGGCGTTACGATCATTCCGTCAACGTACGAACTTTTCCCCGGCTGATAATTATACTCGCCGATGTGCTCGTAATAATACCGGAACTGTTCTGCGGCGCTGTTGACCTGTTTCGCAAATCCCCGCCATCGTTCGTTGCACGGCTGACCGTCGAGGCACCCGTATCCGGTCGCCCAATCAAGCTGATTGTTGGTCGGCGACGGATCTTCGATCAAACTCTCTTCTTTCTGAACCAGTACCAAAAGAAATCTCGGATTGATCCTGTGTGCCTGAGACGCCCGGTAGACGATCTGGCTTGCCCGCACCGTCTCGCCCGTGTCGAGCGTGACATAGAATGTAGCGAGGATGCTCTTCTTGAACTCGAGAAATTGCTGTATCTCGGCTTCGCTCATCGACTGATAATCAATGAGCTCATCATCCGAAATTATTTGATTATAATCGATCCCCACGTTGGCGCCTTGCGCCGAAACTGCGAATGGAACCAGAGCTATCTGAACCGTAAGAACGACGACGGCAAAACAACAGAGAATGGCTCTGTAACGAACACGGGCTCGATAGTTAAAAAAAGAAGCGCTCTGCATCTATAGACAACTATAACATACATGGCTGTTTTATCAAAAAGTTGCTGAACCGCGATACTGTCGGTACAATACGACTATGGACCGCCCGCGACTTTTTGTAGCTGCAGAACTCCCAAAAGATTCACGAGTACGCCTCGCGCGGTCTTTTTCGGCGATTCCGTTAAGCGGCGGATTCAGAAGAATCCCCGAGGAGCAGCTCCATATTACCCTGAAATTCCTGGGAGCAACGGACGTGACATTGCTGCCCGAGCTTATCGCGGCGCTGGAAAAAGCGACTGCTCCCGCGGAGGCCATGTCAGTGGAGTTCGGACACGTTGTACTCATGCCGCAGCACCGGCCACGTGTCGTTGCCTGCGCCGTTTCCGCCCCGCAAGAATTATCCGATCTGGCCCGATCGATCGATGACGCGCTGTATGCAGCCCGTATCGCGCAGCCGGAACGCCGCATTTTTCGACCGCACATTACCCTGGCGCGTGTTTCGACCACACCTGCACCCGCCGATGTCGCCGCACTGACATCCTGGCAACCTGTTAAGGATGACATCCTGATAGATTCCATATCGCTCTTCGAAAGCGTTCTGAAGCCTTCGGGGCCCGTCTATACGATATTAAATACGTTTCACCTCGCGTGACCACCTTCATACTAGAGGACATCGCATTGGAAGCTCTTACCGCGGACGAAGTGCAAGCGCGGCTTTTGGAATTTCTCCGGAGCAAAACGCCGCATCACCTCATCACCGTCAATCCAGAATATCTGGTCGAGGCGCATCGCAATACGCAATTCAGATCGGTCCTCAAAGCTGCGGACATGGCGCTCATCGACGGAGGCGGTATTGTTTTCATGGCGCTCCTCAGGGGACTCAAGGTGTCGCTCCGCCAGCGCATGACCGGAGTCGCCTTAACCGAGATGCTGCTCAAGATGGCAACAGCACACGACAAGCGCATCCTCATTGTTCTTCCGACCGACAGTTTGACAAATAACGCAAAACTCCACGATGCGTTGCGATCCCGCTATCCGTCGCTGCACGCGTCGATCCTGACCGAGCCGGATGCGGCCGCGTGCGCTGCGGAACGGCCGGACATTCTGCTGTGTGCCTACGGTTCGCCCCGACAGGATCTGTGGCTCGCGGAAACAGTAAAAAAGATCCCGGGTCTCTCCATAGCCGCGGGAGTCGGAGGGACGTTCGACTTCATATCTGGTACAATGAGACGTGCCCCTCGTCTTTTGCGACATCTGGGCCTCGAGTGGTTCTGGCGTCTGATCCAAGAACCGCGTCGGCGTTTTCCCCGCATTTTCCGGGCAGTCATCGTGTTTCCGCTCCTGGCTCTGCGGCACCATCATCATGAATAAAAAAACAGTCATCACCCGTTTTGCACCGTCGCCTACCGGTTATTTGCATATCGGCTCGCTTCGGACGGCACTCTA
>MHKK01000053.1:3160-3355 GCA_001818365.1 Candidatus Komeilibacteria bacterium RIFCSPHIGHO2_01_FULL_52_14 | reverse complement strand
CCGGCGCGGATACCCATCTGATCCGGATGATGAAAAAATTGGGACTCGAACCGGACGGTGAGATTGTCTACCAATCGAAGCGCGTTCGCAAGAATGTGTATGCCGACGCCGCCGAACGTCTCGTCCGGGAGGAGCACGCCTATTTCTGCTTCTGCACGCCGGAACGGCTCGCCGATTTGCGGAAGGAACAAATCG
>MHKK01000053.1:889-3004 GCA_001818365.1 Candidatus Komeilibacteria bacterium RIFCSPHIGHO2_01_FULL_52_14 | reverse complement strand
CGGTTTCTTTTAAAGCGGAGCATCTGGAAGATGCCGTTCTTTTAAAATCGGACGGGTTCCCGACGTATCATTTGGCCTGCGTCGTCGATGACCACGAAATGAACATCACGCATGTCGTGCGGGGAGAGGAGTGGCTGCCGTCGGCTCCGCTGCACGCGCTCCTGTACCGGTACCTCGGCTATGAACCGCCTTTGTTCTATCACCTCCCGCTCATTCTCAACCCCGACCGCTCAAAACTTTCCAAACGGCAAGGACACGTATCCGTCGATTGGTATCTCTCGAACGGGTATCTTAAGGAAGCGCTCATCAATTATGCGGCATTCCTGGGATGGAACCCCGGGGATGACCGTGAAATTTTTTCCCTCAGCGAGCTGATTTCGGAGTTCGATCTCGCAAAAGTGCACCGCGCCGGCGCGATCTTCAATCTGCAAAAACTCAACTGGTTCAACTCCTGGTACATCAAAAATGTCCTGGCGCAGGAAAAGCCGGCCGTACTCGATGCTGCGCTGGCACCGTTTCTCCCCGGCAAGACGGCTGAACGGCGCATCGCACTCTTCACCCTGTTCTTTGAACGCATCGAATCTCTCAGCGATCTTCCGATACTCTCGGCATTCCTGGAAAAAGTTCCCGACTACGAGCCGTCGCTTCTTATCTTCAAAAAAAGTAACCGCGAGAAAACACGCAAGGGTCTTCAGCACATGGAATCATTCCTGGACTCCTATTCGGATTCCTGGACCGCCGTCACTCTTGACGTTGGATTCAAACGCATGATCGGGGACTCGGACCTGAGTTTCGGCGATGTCTTATGGCCGTTGCGCGTCGCTTTGTCCGGGCTTGCGGCAAGCCCACCGCCCGCGGACATTGCTGCATACCTTGGAAAAGAGGAGACCCTCGCTCGCATCAAGCGAGCACTCCAGGTACTCTCATCGTAGCGGAATCTTCAAAATTCCGGGCATATATGCTATAGTAACGCTGCCATGTTTTTGCGAAAAACAAAAACAAAAAAGAGCACCGTTCAGCGATTTCTGACTTCATCGACAGCGATCCTTGCGCTGTTTTTTATTGTCGCTCCCGTCACCGCGCAGATCGAGTTCCGGGCGGATGCTACCTACAATCAGGAGATATGGGATATGAATCAAAAAATCAACGAGAAGCAGAAGCAGGCCGACTCGCTCAAGCGGCAAATAGAATTCTATCAAAAAAGCATTGCAAGCAAGCGGCACGAAATTTCTACGCTCAGCTACCAACTCTCGACGATCGATCAGACAATGACCGAGATCTCGCTCGAGAAAGAAGCACTGGAACTGAACATCGATCAGATAAATCTGCAAATACGGAATTCGCAACTGAAGATCCAGGCGACCGAAGAAAATATCGCAGAGCAAAAAGAACGGCTCGGCGAGCTCATCCGCGAACTATACCGCAGCGATCAGCAGAACAATCTGCTGACGATCCTTGCTACCAACAACAGCATCAGCGAGTATCTGTACAAACTCCAGGGCTTGCAAAGTTTACAGGGATCGATCGTTTCCGGCGTCGACGATCTCACGAATCTCAAAACCGCGCTCGTATCCGAGCAGGACGAGTTGGGGAACAACAAGCACGAGATAGAGCAGCTTGAGATCGAGCTTGAGGCAAAACAGGGTTCGCTCGACGAGCAAAGAATCGCGAAGTACGCGCTCATCAGCGACACGCAAGGCCAGGAAAGCAAATATCAGGAACTGCTGCAGGGTCTGCGCGACCAGCAGAATCAAATCAACAGCGACATCGTCGCGCTCGAGCAAACGGCTCGTGAGCAGTTGAACCGGCAGCTAAAACCCGGTGAGCACGACTTGGGCAGCGGTGTCATGATATGGCCGATTCCGGCCCGGACCATTACCGCATACTTCCACGATCCCAACTATCCCTACCGCAATATTTTCGAGCATCCCGCGATCGACATTGCCACGCCGCAGGGCACTCCGGTTCGTGCAGCCGACTCGGGTTACGTCGCAACGGCAAAGAACGGAGGGTACGGCTACAGCTATATCGTCCTCGTCCACGATAACGGCATTTCGACCGTGTACGGTCACATCAGCTCCATTAGTGCACTTGAGGGTACATTCGTGACGCAAG
>MHKK01000053.1:0-715 GCA_001818365.1 Candidatus Komeilibacteria bacterium RIFCSPHIGHO2_01_FULL_52_14 | reverse complement strand
TCATGAAAGTCAGTCGAGCGTATGGTCGCCCGCTGCTTTGAGCCCCCAGTCACGACGGGGGTCGATCGGGGTTGGTTTGGGGGGAGTACTGAGCCGAGAGTTGAGCGGTTTGGCGGTCCGCTTGCGGGCGAGGATCCGCTTGACGAGGCGTGCGAGGACGCCGTGGACACAGCATGATCTGTACGCAATGTGCACGTCGTAGCGTAACACTCCCCGAAAGTCGTCTGCGACGATCTGCAGATCGCGAGCGCGACACCACCCGACTATCAGCCGGATATCTTCCCTCCGGGTGAGCTCATAGTACATGCGTACCTCCCGCCTTACGTAAGGCGCAGACCGGCGTTAGCCGAGATAGAAGTCGAGCTGACCTTGGCACTGCAGTTCGAGGCGACGCAGCCGCCCGCCCGGATCGTCCGACTTATCCAGCAGGCATTCCCGCAGGTCGTGATTCGAGAACGATCGAAGATCGCGACGAGTGAGATCCAGCTTGAGACGGCGAGCGCGGCGTACGACTGCCAGAATCAACTTCCCCGAGGTTTTGCGCATAATCACCCCCTTGGAAATGGACAGGTTGACAATAAACTGTATTATACTTAGTTCGCCTGAAAATGTCAAATATCCTATTTTACGAAACCGCTCCAATTATCTACACTTAGTGCTTGAACAAATGCGCGAGCATAACCCATTTTTTTTAATCGCAATTCTCGCTGTTTTT
>MHKK01000052.1:6247-10788 GCA_001818365.1 Candidatus Komeilibacteria bacterium RIFCSPHIGHO2_01_FULL_52_14 | reverse complement strand
TATTACAACCGCTCCGTTGGGCCGGATACGCCAGTAACGATTGTGCTTTATAAAATAATAAAGAAGGACTAGTGTTTTTAAGCGCCGGTCACGCTGTGCGCGACCGCGGCCGCGCTCAGCGCGGCCGTCCCCGACGGCGCTTGCCGCACAGCGACTAACAACTTATGATAGATCATACAGGGCACAGGCCCTGTTTTATTTATTATAAAAATTTGTGGAATTAAGATACCACAAGGAAGTAGTAAAATTTATTGCTGCCCTGGATAAAATACCCAAAGGTAAGGTGCTGCGTCTTGTCGATCATCTTGAAAAATTTGGATTTACGCTACGTATGCCGGACAGCAAACCAGTTACATCCGGCCTATTTGAATTGCGTGCCCGAGGTATCCTCGAAGTACGTATTCTTTATGCATTTAAAGATGGAAAAGCAATTTTACTTCACGCATTTGTTAAGAAGACCGGTACTATCGCAAGATCAGATATTGCTCTGGCGTTGCAAAGATATCGTGCCCTTGACGTATTATAACATATACGTTATATTACCTATTATCTAAAATCTATGCGTTCAATGATGACACATGCTGAAGTAAAAAAGCTGCTCTTCAAGGATCCTGAAGTAAAAAAGGCCTATGATGATCTCGAGTTTGAATTTGCTTTGAGAGAGAAGATCATCGAAAAGCGCATTAACGAAGGGCTGACACAGGCAAAGCTTGCCAAACGTATCGGTACCAAACAGTCGGCAATTTCACGATTTGAAAGTGGCACGTCTAATCCTACTCTTGCATTTTTGCGAAAACTGGCCGCAGGTTTGGATGTAAAGATAAAAATCTCGGTCAGCTAGTTTTTCGAATCGGAGCTAATTGCAGCTTCGGATTTTAAATTGAAATATCGCGAGCACGCGATACCATACTACAAGGTGGTCTAAAAAATGCCGGTGGGGTATACTTTTTCTTACAATTATTAATCGGTGTTATCTATGAAAACTATAAGATTTTTTAGCTTATCTCTGCTTGTATCGTTCCTCGGCATGCCAGCCGCAAACGCGCAGTCGTATTATTATGATTCAGGATCAAACGCAAATACAAACGCGCAGGCGCAGGTGAATCCGCTACAGGTCGTAAGTCCGCAGATAACTCTCGCGACGGAGACGATGTCGGCCATTGTTGGAAAACCCTTCATTCTGGACGGAAGCAAAAGCCAGGATGATGAAGTCATAAAAACATTTATATGGCGGCAGGTGTCGGGGCCGGTTGCGATCAGCGGCTTGAGCGGGACGAGCCCCAGCGTTGTGCCGCAAACTCCTGGAACCTACGTGTTCGAACTCTCGGTAACGGACACGTCGGGAACATCGTCCGTAGCGCAGCGTACTACCGTAACTGTAGCGGCTCAGGCGATATTCCAGCCCAATGAAAGCGATTTGGACTTTATTACCAAGAATGCAGGCGGATCGGAAAACGATGATGCAACAACGTCGGCGGAATCCATTAAAGCAGACGATGAGGACAATTCCGATGAGTCGTCGGATATCCGCAAGGACATCACCGTCACTATCAGGAAAAGCCAGGTCCGCGGCTGGGATCCCAAGAAAAAAGAGGAGTTTCTTGCAAGCGTTAAGGAATGGGCCCAGGTGAAATCGGGGCAAGACATTGAAAATTTTGCCGCCGGCATTTTACTGCGCGACGATAATGTCCAGTCAACATCGTATGCCGATACAAATACTGAAGTGGCGTATGCGATGCCTGCTAAATTTTTGGGACTCTTCAACGCAAGCTTGACCGCGCGCGTGAATGTTGATGCATCCGGCAAAGTCAAAGTTAAGTATCCCTGGTTTGGCTTCCTGTATGCGAAATCGGTTTCAGCGGGCGCCGTTAAAGGCGATGTAGAAGCAGGGCTTAAGCTTCTTGTAACAAGCAACGAATTGCAAACAACCGCGCAGATGTTCTCTACGATCAGTAACGTCATGAAGACCAAGCACGATACTGCGAAAAATTCCATCGGCAACATCCGATAGCCGGGCGCCCGCTCCGACGAGCGAAGTCGCGCTAAGCGCGATGAAGCGAGGCAAGTGACCGATATTGAGGCGCCTAGCCCCACACGTGGGGCTAGGCGCTTTTGTAATCCTTGACGCGGACAGCAACTCATGCAATTATCTACGTCAAACCTCGCGACGGAATATCCATGGAAAATTAACGGCTCTTCCGGTGGGCATCATCGGATCCGAGTTGCTGAAACCTTACAAACATTAATAGAGAACGTATGTCAAAAAAACTATTTATCACAGGGCTTGCCGCAATGGTTATTGTAACCAGCGTGGCGATGGCGAAGTTGCCTAAGAACGGCACGGTCGCTTCTGCTCCTACCTTTGGCGATATCATTGCCCAAGCGCAGGCAGCGTCGGCTGATTATTTCCTGAAGCTCGACGGCATCGACGGTGAATCGACCGACGAATCGCATAAGGGCGAGATCGATGTCATGTCATGGAGCTGGGGAGAGACGCAGATCGGAACGAGCGCTGGCGGAGGCGGTGGAGCCGGCAAGGTCTCAATGCAGGATGTCCACTTCACGATGAGCATGGGCAAGGCTACGCCGAAACTAATGCTCGCAGTCGCGAAGGGCGAGCATATCCGGGATGCGATCATTACAGCCCGCAAGGGTTCAGGCAGGGAAGCCCGCGAATATCTGGTCATCAAACTCGAGAATGTCATGGTGAGCTCGTACCAGACGGGTGCTTCGAGCGGCCAGCTGCCGACCGAACAGGTCAGTCTGAATTTCGCGAAGATCCAATGGACGCACACGGCCGATGACGGCACGGTTCAGACCGGCGGCTGGGACGTTGAAGGGAATACGGAAATTTAACTCTTGCACGAGAGGTTCTAAGGATCACAAAGTCCCGCATATGCGGGACTTTGTGTTTGCCTTTATCCTTTTTTTCTGCGAAACTTGCTCTGTGAAAACTCTGACGCTCAAGAACCGGAAGGACAAAAACGTCGTCGTTGCCCTGGACGAGGCCGCTGATCAAAAAGGTCTTGTTTTCATCTTGCATGGGCTTGGCGGATTTAAGGAGCAGGATCAGATCAGGGTCATGGCCGAATCGTTTGTCGAGCACGGATACACCTCCGTGCGCATTGATTCCACAAATGGTTTCGGTGAAAGCGACGGAGGACTGGAGGATGTTTCTGTTACCTCAAATTACGAAGATCTGGAGGATGTTATTGCGCGGGCAAAAGATCAATCGTGGTACCGCGAGCCGTTTGTCCTTGCAGGGCATAGCATGGGCAGCATGTGCGTTGTCTTGTTCGCGGAGAAACATCCTGAACGGGTGCTGGCGCTTGCTCCGATATCCGCTCTTGTTTCGGGCGCATTATGGATGAGATCGGTAAATATGCAGAAGGTCATGGGGATGTGGGAGGAGACAAAATGGTTTATTCAGGATAGCAGATCAAAGCCGGGGGCGATAAAACGTGTTCCCTGGTCATTTGTTATTGATACTCAAAAATACGATATATTGCCAAAAGCCAAGTTTATGAAAATGCCCGTCCTCCTGGCCGTAGGCGAGCACGATCCTGCAACTCCTGTCGAACACCAGAAGAAATTTTTTAAAGCATTGCCCGAAGGAAAAAAGGAATTGCATATCATCAAAGGAGCGTTTCATACTTTTCGCAGTAACGAGCATCTGTCCGAATTAAAGAGTATTTTTGATAGATGGACTTCTGGGCTATAATGGTACTAGGGTAACTCTCAATCATGGACCGTATTAATGCAGTATTGCGTGGCAAGAAGCTCGAGCCGGTAAAAAAACCGAAGCCGGTTGAGGTATGGCAAGATCTGGCCGCGCAGATCTATCAAGAGCTGAAGGGCGTTGATACGGAGAAAGCATCGGTCTTTATGTTATGCAAGGAAGATTATGCGGGTGCGTATGCCGCATTCAGGGAATGTAAGGAACGCAGCAAGAACATACTGTACTGGTTCAAGATAATGTATAAAGGAAAGAGAAAAGAATCATGACATATGAACGGCACCGATAGAGAAGACATCAGACCGGGCTTGGAGGTTGAGATCGTGCTGAAAGAAGATCAGGGTACCGATAAGCTTACCCGTGGCATTGTTGCTGACATTTTAACCGGTTCTTCGTATCATCCTCGCGGCATTAAAGTCCGGCTTGAAACCGGAGAAGTTGGCAGAGTGCAAAATATAATTGAATAAAAAAATTTAATAAGTATGAAAAAATACATTGCAGAATTGATCGGTACTTTTGCCCTTTCGTTTGTCGTGCTGCTTGCCGTATCGGGGACCGCACCTGTCGCGGTACCTGTCATTGCCGGCCTTACACTGGGTTTGTTTGTGTATACGATCGGCCCGGTATCCGGCTGCCACATTAATCCGTCGGTAACCATGGCGCTGTGGTCGGTTAAAAAAATATCCGTCAAAGATGCGGTGTCGTATATCGTTGCTCAATTTTTGGGCGCTTTGCTTGCTATTGCAATAGCCAAATATATTGGGATCATGGCGCCTGCCGGTGCGGTTCCTATGAGCGGGAAAAT
>MHKK01000052.1:1128-6226 GCA_001818365.1 Candidatus Komeilibacteria bacterium RIFCSPHIGHO2_01_FULL_52_14 | reverse complement strand
GTCTCTTCTTTTTGGAGTGCTCATCGCTTCTCTTGCAGGCGCTTCGGGAATTTTGAACCCGGCGGTTGCTTTGGCTCTTAATTCCTTGAGCTTTGTCTATTTGTTCGCACCGATCGTCGGAGCAGTTATTGGCTTTCACGTGTATAGGTACGTAGTGGGGGAGAAATAGGTTGAGCGATCAATCGCCCTCGCTTTAACAAGAGCCGCCTAAGACGGCTCTTGTTAATATTGGAGTAAAGCAGTATAATCTTTCGACTTCAATCATATGAAGTACAAGACGAAAAAGACATTTCAAATTTTTTACGCTCACGTACGGCGCTACCGGCTGTCCGTCGTGCTTGTATTTTTCACAATCTGCGTGGCATCGGCTCTGGATTTGATCGTACCGCTCCTGTACCGCGAACTGATAAACGTGATCGCGGGTGAAACGCAGGTTGTATCGGTGCAAAACGCGGCAGTCGGTCTCCTGATAGCGATTCTCGGTTTTTATCTGGTCGCGTGGGTATTCTGGCGCATCGCATCTTTTGCATCCGTTCATTTGCAGACGCGTGTCATGACCGATCTGGCAAACCGCTGCTTTCAGTATATCCACCGTCATTCGACATCGTTCTTCAACAGCACCTTCGTCGGATCCCTGGTGAGACGCGTTGGCCGTTTTTCACGTGCTTTTGAAACGATTGCTGACATCATACTGTGGGACCTGACCGGAATCATCGTCAGTATCGTCATGGTCGCTTCCGTTCTCGCATACCGGAATAGGTATCTCGGGCTGGCGATACTGGTATGGATCATCATATACGTCTCGGCGAACTACCTGTTCAGCAGGTATAAGCTCAAACTCGACACGGCACGGAGTATGCAGGATTCGCGTGTGACGGGAGTTCTCGCGGATACGATCACCAACCAGCAGAACATCAAGTTCTTTACCGGTTATCGTAACGAGGTGGATAACTTTGCGCACGAAACGGATACGCTGCGGAAGATGCGCTTTAAGGCATGGAGCGTCGAGAACGTCTTTGAAGCAGGGCAAATATTGCTCATGATTTTCATGGAGGTCGGGGTTATGTATCTCGCGTTCCGTCTTTGGCTGCGCGGTATCATCACCGTCGGAGATTTTGTGCTGATACAATCCTATCTCTTCTCGGTCATTACGCGACTGTGGAATGTCGGGCGCATGATCCGGCGTTTCTATGAGGCCCTTGCAGAGGCGGAGGAGATGACCGAAATTCTCGATACGCCTCACGAGATTACCGATGCGAAGAGCACACACGTCTTACAGGTTTCCGACGGTCGCATCGAATTCCGTTCGGTTTCGTTCAGCTATCAGAAGACCCGGCGTGTGTTATCGGATATTACATTCGTGATTGCGCCGAGAGAGCGTCTTGCCATCGTCGGCTCATCGGGATCGGGCAAATCAACGGTCGTGAATCTTCTGTTGCGGAATTACGACGTCGAATCGGGTAAGATTTTCATTGACGGCGAGAACATCAGGTCGGTAACTCTCGATTCCCTCTGGAAGAATATCAGCGTCGTGAGTCAGGACGCCATTCTCTTTCACCGCTCCATCATCGAGAATATCCGCTATGGAAAGCCCGACGCAACGGATGCGGAGGTCGCAGCCGCGGCGCAGCTCGCTCAGGCGCACGATTTTATTACCCGCTTTCCTGATGGGTACGAGACGTACGTCGGGGAACGGGGCATAAAGCTGTCCGGCGGTGAGCGTCAGCGCATAGCTATCGCACGGGCAATTCTGAAAAATGCGCCGATACTCGTATTGGACGAGGCGACCTCAAGTTTGGATTCCGAATCCGAGCACCTGATCCAAAAGGCGCTTGCCGCGCTTATGAAGAACAAGACCGTCATCGTCATTGCACATCGCCTCTCTACGATTATGCAGATGGACCGGATTCTCGTCATTGCGGACGGGAAGATCGTTGAGGAGGGCTCGCACCAGGAACTCGCTGCTCGGAAAATAGGCATTTATAAATCCCTCTGGGAACGCCAGGTAGGCGGTTTTATCGCACCCCGGTAGTTGTTTCGGCTCGCTTTTCTTTTCCCGGTAAATGCGGGAAAATGAAAGTATGAGACGTATCTACCTCACTTCGCTGTGCACTCTTTTTCTTTGCGCAGCGGGAGCTTCTGTAGCGCACGCCGAACGTATTCTTAACTTTGATACCGTTGGTCGGATCCAGCAGGATAGCAGCGTTATCGTCACCGAGAGGATCGAGTATGATTTCGAAGGCGAATCGCGGCACGGGATCTACCGGGATATTCCGGTGCGCTACAAAAATTCGTACGGAAACTTCAGCATTCGTCTCGGCAACATTTCGGTTACCGACGAGTCAGGTGCCGCATACCGGTTCGGGGTTTCACGGCAAGGAGCCGACAAGCGCATTAAGATCGGCGATCCGGATGTGCTGATCACCGGAGTTCATACGTATGTCATTACCTATACCGTTGATCGCGCACTTTCGTTTCAGAAGTCATCGGACCAGTTTTACTGGAACGTGACCGGTAACGGTTGGGAAGTGCCGATAAACGCCGCTGCGGCTCAGGTCGTGCCTCCGGTCGGCCTTGCGGAGGATGCCGTGCAGATATTCTGCTATAAAGGTGTTTTTGGCAGCACGCAGGCCTGTGATCATTCGGGAATGACTCCCGGTGGCGACGGGCTGATACGTAATCTGGCATTCTCTGCGTCTCAACTGGGGCCTGGCGAAGGACTCACCTTCAAGATGGATTTTCCAAAAGGTGTTGTTGCAGAGCCGACAGCACTCCAAAAGACATGGCATGTTGTTCAAGATAACGGAATCGTTGCCGTGCCGATAGCCGCATTCATCATCATGTTCTGGCTCTGGTACCGGCATGGTAAAGACCCTGCAGGCAGGGGGTTGATCATAGCCGAATACGAGCCGCCGGAACATCTGACACCGGCGCAGGTCGGCGGGCTTGTTGACCAGAATCTTCAGAATAAAGACATAGCCGCGGAGATCATTGAGCTTGCAGTTCGGGGATACATGCGTATCAGGCAGGAGGACAAGAAAGAGTATATATTCATTCAACTCAAGCCCGGCGATCAATCGCTTTCCGCCGCCCAGCAGGAGCTTTTGGAAGGGCTGTTTGGCGGGCCGGAGGCATCTCAAGCGATCGAACCGGGAGCGCTGAAACAAGTTCGGCTCGCAGACCTCAAGAATAAATTTTATAAGACACTGGCTAAGGTTAAGGCATCTTTCGGTTCCTCACTTGTTGCGCTGGGATATATGACAGCCCGTCCGGAATTGATCCGTGGTGGTTTTCTTGTTTTCGCGGGATTATTGACGTGGCTTGGTTTTGGGATACTTTCTCAAACGTCGCTACTAACCTTTATCAGTTTGCTTGCGACCGCAGGTTGTATCGCCGGGTTTGGCTGGGCAATGCCAAAGCGGACCTATCAGGGAGTTTTAGTGACGGAGAAGATACTGGGTTTTAAGGAATATCTGCGCGTGGTTGAAAAGGATCGTCTTAAGTTTCACAACGCACCGGAGAAAAAGCCGGAGATATTCGAGAAGTGCCTGCCGTACGCAATGGCGCTTGGCGTCGAGAAAGAATGGGCAGCGCAATTCGCAGATATCTACACGCAAGAGCCGGGATGGTATCATGGTTCATCGGGTGCAGGTTTTAACTCCGTTATTTTTGCGAGTAGTCTCAACTCATTCGCTTCGCAGACCAACTCGGTACTTGCTTCATCGCCGTCGGGCGGCAGCGGAGGAGGATTTTCCGGTGGCGGAGGCGGAGGAGGCGGCGGCGGGAGTTGGTAGTTTTTATAAAGATGTTTTGATGTTTTTTAATGAGTTCCCTTGACTCCGCCCCTCACCTGGGTTTAGGTCAGGGGCTACGCTCGGGACGACCTTTTTTGGTATTGCAAGGAGGGTCGTTTTTTGCTATACTTCCTATGTTATATTTTAGCTAATCTTAGCTTCAAAAACCGCTAATTTTAGCCCCAGGAATTCCATTATTTTTTTCGTCAAAAAACATGCCTAAAAAGTCAGAAAAAGAGCCAAAAAAGAAGGTAGAAAAAAACGGCTATACAGCCGAGCAGATTACCGTTCTTGAAGGGCTGGAGCCGGTCCGAAAGCGGCCCGGAATGTACATCGGGAACACCGCCTCGGCCGGTTTACACCACATGGTCTGGGAAGTCGTGGACAACGCGATCGACGAGGCCATGGGCGGTTTTGCGAAGAATATCGAGGTAAAACTTTTGCCGGATAACATGGTTTCGGTTTACGACGATGGTCGCGGTATTCCGGTTGATATCCATAAGGCCACAAAAAAGTCCGCTCTTGAAACAGTCATGACCAAGCTGCATGCCGGTGCAAAATTCGGCGAAGGCGGATATAAGGTGTCCGGCGGTTTGCACGGCGTCGGGGTTTCGGTCGTCAACGCATTATCTTCGTATATGCGTACCGAGGTAAAGCGTGACGGGAAATTGTGGATGCAGGAGTACAAGCGCGGCAAGCCGCAGGAAAAGGTGAAACCGGTCGGGAAAGCAACCGGAACCGGCACAACGCAATTTTTTCAGGCAGATCCCGAGATTTTTACGGAACTCGAGTACGATTGGCAGATAATTTTGGATCACTTGCGCCAGCAGGCCTACCTGACGAAGGGCGTCACGATAAGGGTACACGACGAGCGAGATGCAAAGAATCCCCAGCTCTATGGATTTTATTTTGAAGGAGGTATCGCGTCGTACGTCAGATTTTTGAACTACAACAGCGAGGCGAAGCAGGATAAGGTATTCTACGTCGATAAAACGCAGGATAATATTCAGGTCGAGATAGCGCTTCAGTATACCGCCGAGTATCGCGAGGTTGTCTACACGTTCGCAAACAACATTCATACCATGGAAGGCGGCATGCACCTGGTGGGCTTTAAGACGGCGCTGACGCGCGTGCTCAATAAATATGCCCGTGCGAACGGCTACCTGAAGGAAAAAGAGGACAATCTGACGTCCGATGACGTGCGCGAGGGACTGACCGCTATCGTCAGTGTTAAGCTCCGTGAGCCGCAGTTTGAAGGCCAGACAAAAGCGAAACTCGGTAACGCGGAAGTCCGTCCGATCGTT
>MHKK01000052.1:1042-1107 GCA_001818365.1 Candidatus Komeilibacteria bacterium RIFCSPHIGHO2_01_FULL_52_14 | reverse complement strand
TTTGCCGCTTTTTTGGACGAGAATCCGAGAGATGCCAAAGAAATTTTGGGAAAATGTTTACTGGC
>MHKK01000052.1:0-884 GCA_001818365.1 Candidatus Komeilibacteria bacterium RIFCSPHIGHO2_01_FULL_52_14 | reverse complement strand
GCGGAAAAATTTTGAACGTCGAGCGGGCGCGCTTGGATAAAATGCTCGCCAATAACGAGCTGAAGTCCCTCGTGATCGCGATGGGGACCAATATCGGCGATCAGTTTAAGATCGAATCTCTTCGCTACGGAAAAATCGTCATCATGACCGATGCCGACGTTGACGGTGCCCACATCCGCACGCTGTTACTGACGCTTTTTTACCGGCATTTCCCCGACATTATTACGACCGGGCATTTGTTCATCGCGCAGCCGCCTTTGTATCGCCTCCAATATGGTAAAGAAATGGCTTTCGTCTATTCGGATGATGAGCTGGTACAGGTAAAAAAGAGGTTTGGTATTTCCGACAAACAGATGGAGGAGCTTACCGTGCCGGTGGATGCCGAGGCGGAAGCACCGGCGCCGGCGCAAGCGGCCGATGGCCCTGCAGCCGCAGCCAAGGCGAAAACACCGCGTGTTAACATCCAGCGCTATAAAGGATTGGGCGAAATGAATCCTGACCAGCTGTGGGAGACGACCATGAACCCGGAGCACCGTATGCTGAAACGCGTCACGATCGTTGATGCTGCAAAGGCGGATGAGATTTTTGACATCTTGATGGGTTCCGACGTGGTACCTCGCAAGCGATTCATCCAGACGCACGCGAAGATGGTCAAGAATTTGGATATATAAGCAACCCCTCGACAAGCTCGGGGGATAACGATTGTTATTGCCCGAGCAAGCGTAGCGCGTCGAGGGCCCGGCCGCTCTGATCCTAGGGGATTCGGGTATAAGTGCTCCTCGACAAATTAGCCGATCAGAGGTACCATCTAGAACGTTCGATGGAAGTCATCATATCAGGTTCACTTCTCGTTCCGGTCATCATCTATATTCTCGCGTTCTCGC
>MHKK01000051.1:5149-5260 GCA_001818365.1 Candidatus Komeilibacteria bacterium RIFCSPHIGHO2_01_FULL_52_14 | reverse complement strand
CACGCATATGCCCTTGCCGTACGAAACCGCCCGGCGCCTCTGCCGCGACATATTTAAAAAATACCCCTACGACGGCAAGGTGCAGGTCACAACGCGGGGGAGCGAGATCGC
>MHKK01000051.1:667-5094 GCA_001818365.1 Candidatus Komeilibacteria bacterium RIFCSPHIGHO2_01_FULL_52_14 | reverse complement strand
AAATCACTTGTTGAAGCGGAGGAGTATTTCGTGAATCCGGCCGGCGACTGGGATCTTGGCGGATTTGATGCCGACTCGGGCCTTACCGGCAGAAAGATCGTGGTTGACGCGTACGGACCGGATGTTCCGGTCGGCGGAGGAGCTTTTTCCGGAAAGGATTATACGAAAGTCGACCGTAGCGGCGCGTATATGGCGCGGCGAATCGCGGTCGATTATCTTAAAAAATACCGTGCCCAGGAAGTTCTGGTAAAACTTGCGTTCGCGATCGGCAAAAAAGATCCGGTCATGGCGACGGCGATTGTCGACGGCGTTAAGCACCCGATATCCGGCTATGACCTGACGCCGCGCGGCATCAAAGAATTATTGAAGCTCGACCGTCCGATCTATGCCGAGACGAGCACGTGGGGACACTTTGGAAATAATTTTGTGTGGGACGGTGTGTAGATATTCTCCGTTCAGCCGTCCGAGCCGTCTCTTGATACTTCGTTGCATATGTGATAGTTCCTACATATACAACGATCTTTGAAATTTACTAGTTTCAGAGGATAACGGGTACATTCCGTTCAAACAATCATACCGGTGTATGATCGGCCCGAGATCTTGTGGAACTCACAGAGGCGAGGAGGCTTCAGTGAAAAAGCCGGAGCGCAAACGGAAGCGCAAGGAGCAGTTCGTCCTGTTCAAGGGCAACCGCAAACGCGTTCGCGCCACGCGCGAGGCAGTCGGTGCGATGAAGTACAAGGCGGAGTAGGGCACGTCAGGTGCCGATCAGGGGGTGGCCGAGAGGAATCTTGGCCACCCCCATTCCATACAAGGAGATAAGCCCGTGAAAATCTATTCGCGGGGCGATCGGCATCTGGCGATTTTTCCTGAAATCCCCCAGTGGCTGATCGTCTCATCAGAGGGACGTCTGATTCTCGAAGCTGCCGTTGCCGGTGTTCCGGTTGAGCACGTTATGAACGCACTCCCCGAGAGTAATCCGGGTGAGATTGCAAAGACGTATCGAGAGTTTCTTGATCTTGCGCACACCTCACCGGCCAGTGTCTCGAGCGAACCCGTGTCAAAGTCGCTTACGGCGCGGACTTCCGTCGCAATGATCGGCGTGACTCGCGATTGCAATTTAGCCTGCGATCATTGTTACGTCGATGCGTCGGGATCGAGAGGGCAGGAGTTGACCCTGGCGGAACACGAGGCGCTCGCTCGCGACCTGATCGCATGCTTTGCGGTGGATCCTCGTGTGACCTACAAGGTCAACCTCACTGGCGGTGAACCGTTCATGAATCCGGATATTCTTGGCATCATATCGGCGTACGCCTCAGCCGGATTCGACATCAATATGAGCACGAACGGTCTTATGCTCGACGAGAGGGACATTAAGCATCTCCATGATTTGAACGTAACGCCGTCCGTCTCTCTCGACGGTGCAACCGCTCTGACGCATGAGCGCATCAGGGGACGAGACACGTTCCAGCCCGTTCTCGATCAGATCAAGCGCATGGTTGATGCGGGCATCAGGGTTGGTATCAATAGTTTGATTCACTCGGGTAATTTCCACGAGTTGGAGGATATCATCGCCCTGGTCAATCGCCTTGGTTGCTCGGGTTTCAACCCTATCAACCTGGTTCAGCTCGGACGCGCGTGCGATTCGGCGCTCCAGAGGGTTTCCGAAGTCGAGATCTTCAAGCGAATCAGCCGCTACTTAGCCACTCATCCCGAGTGTCAGCATCTGTTCGCCGCATCGTCTTTGTTCACATCGCTTGGTGCGGCTCTGCTCGCGGGTATTCTCTGCGAAAGCTGCGGCGTCGGGAATCGTCCGTGCGTCTACATCGACGAATGCGGCAATGTTTACCCTTGCGCCAACACGCAGCGGGTTGAGTTCCTCCTGGGGGACATCCGGCAAACTCCGCTTGCTGAGTGCGTGCGCATTGACCACCCGATCTTGGAACGTTTGCGGGCGCTATCCGTTGACTCTCTGAACCCGAAGTGCACAGCATGCGACGTCAGGTACTTCTGCGGCGGTGACTGCCGTGGTGAAACGTTCAATGTGACAGGCAACCTCTGCGCGCCCTATGTGGCATGCCGGGATCGACACGATTCGATCGTCGAGCTGATGTGGATAGTCGCAGAAAACCCGGAGCTCTTCGAGGTCCGGGCAAGCGAGTACACCGATCGTGCGGTGTGATGACAGGGTGGCGGTACGCAAGACCGTCACCCTTTTTTTGCGACGACAATCAGGCGTTTGCTGTGTTTTGTATATGCAGAACCGTCAAAGCCCCCGTAGAAAGCAATATTTCTTGCGCGGATACCGGCGCGAATAAATATTCGTTTGAGTTCTTCCTTGCTGTAATATCGGGTCTGTTGCATGATGATGCTTTTTCCGAACGGTTCATGGGAATAGAGCATGCGGCGCCGGGAATCGTATCGGTATCTTCTCGCGTCTCCGCCTTTGGCTTGGTGCGACCGCAGATACCGCTGCAAACGGAATATCGAATCCGTATCGCATACGATACTCCCGCCCGGTACGGTCGCTGCGACCACACGCCGGATAAGCGACTGCGCATCGGAATTTTTCAGACAATGACCGAGCGATGAAAAAAGGAAATAAACGAGTTCGTACATATTACGCCGCGGTCGCCAGCTGGCGAAGGAACGCTGCGCGACCAGGAACTTTGGATACTTCTTGAGTGCTTTCCGGGCAGCACTAACGAGCGGAGGTGAATAGTCGAACCCGAATCCGCTTGCAACGCCGCGTCGCGCGAATGAGGCGAGGTGTCGTCCGTTGCCGCAGGCAATATCACAGACGGAGATCGGCGCATGGCCTACCCACTGCCACATGCGCGCCGTTTCTGCATCTGTTCTCGCCGCGGTCAGATAACCGGAATGTTCCGGCAGGTAGTACCGGTCGTAGTATTCTTTCGTCGCGATTTTTTGTCTTCGATCGTCGGAAATGATTCGTTTCATGGAGAGTACTTTATTACGATATACCGTTTCATACGTTGCTACAAGCTCAGGGTTTAATCCCCCACCTGCGTGCAGGTGGGGGAGGGAGGTGCCTCACCTTTACGGTAAAAAAATAGGTCCCGTTCGTCCCGCCGCAGGCCTTTGGCCGATGGCGGAACTACTAGGGACCCATGCTTCGCAGGCGTTCCCGGATCTCCATGAGCCGGGAGCAGAACTCGGATTCGGTGAGCACCGTGACTGACTGGGCGTGAAGGCCGATCGAATGAGTGAGGTCGTCGCCGTTTGTGGCGAGTAGGGCTTTCCGAAAGCCGGGGTTCCCGGCAAGTGCTGCGAACGCGCGGTCCAGCAGTTGCTGATAGTCCTGTCCGAACCGGTCATAGGCCTTGCCGTGCCACCATAACACGAGGAGTCGCTGCCAGAAGGCGTTGTGGCTGTTGCCGCGACGTTTCGCCGTGAGACCCATGAGGGTGCACACCTGCCGCTGGATGCGGACGGACTTGAACTTCAGGGACTGCAGGAATCCTTCCATTGACGCGCACCGTACGCCGTCGATGGTGAACGAGTGAGGAGCGAGGTTGCTTAACGCATTCGCCGGATAGGAAAATCGCGATCCGATGTCCATGCATCACCTCCCAAAAATCCATCGTCACTGAAAAAGAGCACGCATAACGGCACCGTAGTACGGGATGTATATTCTGTCAACGCCGCAACAGTCGCTGTTTGACTTTCTTTTTGGAGCCCGATATGGTTCAGAAAACCCGTTCTTCGGCAATCCAACCACTTTCCGGGAGGAAGCGTCATGCACAGATTGCTCGTCGCATTGTGTCTTGCGCTTTCAGCTGGATTCACCTGCACGTCCGCCATCGCGGCCGACTACCCCGAGGCCACCGATCTCAAGTTCTACCGTTTCTGCGAGAAGGGGGAGGAGCTCTTCGTCTGCGGTCACTTCTCGGTCGCGGTGATCCAGCTCACGGAAGACCAGCCTTCGATCCTGCGGCACTATGAGGCCGGCCTAGATGAAGCGGGCGCTGATGTTCACGAGATCTCTCTGCAGGTCGGCCTGCTCGTTCTGCAGTACCTTGAGCAGCTCCCTGAGGGAAAGCGTGAGAACCTGGCAGGGCTTTCGTTCCAGCTCGATAAGCTCCGTATCGAGAATCACGCAGCTCAAGGCCTCGGTCCGCAGTTCAAGGGTAAGCGCATCGATATCACGATTCATCGCATGGACAAGGTGGCGAACGAGCCGCCGCCTGAACCAAAAAAGGAGGGACAATCCAAGCAGGCATCCCGCAAGGGGTGCCGTTTTTTTACAAAAAAAATTACCCCGACATGGTTTGCCATAAACGGCCTTACATATCGGGGCTGGGGACCTTTCTTTGGTGCGCGGCTCTCCGGAGAGCAGCCGAACCCTGGGGAGATCCCCCGTGTGCTTTCGCCGTCGCTCTGTACCCCGTAGGAGCGGTAGGCGC
>MHKK01000051.1:0-504 GCA_001818365.1 Candidatus Komeilibacteria bacterium RIFCSPHIGHO2_01_FULL_52_14 | reverse complement strand
TCGGTATGGTCAGTGTTCTGACCTATCGCGAAATGACCCGTCAGGCACCGCCTTCTTCGATTGGCACGCCGGCGCTGCCGGGCAAGGACACTGCGAATCCGGTTACCACGCCCCAAAACCCGTCAGCGGAACGGCCATGGCATCCGGTTGCGCTGGTGGTCCGTGATTACATTATCCGTATCGCTTCTATCACGATCAGCGAGAATCAAGTGAGTGTTCTTTCAATCACGGAAAAACAGTGGCCCGATGCATGTCTTGGCGTCAGGTCGGAGGACGAGATGTGCGCTCAGGTCATAACGCCGGGATACGAAGTTACGATGCAGGTGGGAAGTGAGACGCAGGTGTATCACACGAACAGCGACGGTTCGGTTTTACGCTTATTCTCCACGGTCGCGGTGCTCCCTCCGCCAAATGAAGGTCCGCAGGTTCTGGACATCTCGAACATACACAAGTCCTGTAAGCAAGACAGTGATTGCCTGCCTGCCGGCAAGGCGGGCGGCTCTA
>MHKK01000050.1 GCA_001818365.1 Candidatus Komeilibacteria bacterium RIFCSPHIGHO2_01_FULL_52_14 | reverse complement strand
CATGTAGCGCGTGATTTTCTTAACCGCGCCTTCTTTTTCGGTTTCAAAGAGAATGAAATTGCCGATGATGTCGAGCAGACGATCGTGCGAGAGAAGCGCGGTGAGAGTTACTTCCAAACCCTCCCCATATTTCTTTTCCAATTCTTCCTCGCGCCATTCAAGAAAATACTGCGCTTGGGCATACGTCGCTCCATATACGGTCTTTAAGCCATCGGAGGCGATATTGAAGCAGTTCGGCCAGAACAGTTTAAACGCATTTCGCTCGTATCGCTTTATCTGTCCGACCGCATTGGAATAATCGATGGTGCTTGCAGCGGTCGGGCTTTTCGCCTCGATATCGACGACTGGCAATCCATTCAAAAACACCATCACATCTGGTCGGATATTTTCGGAGTTTCCCTCAAAATAAAACTGGTTCGTTACGACAAAGTGGTTATTTTCCGGATTATTGAAGTCAACGATAAAGTAATCGCGCATCTTTCCTGTCTCTGGATCCTTCAGATTGATGCCATTGCGAAAGACATTTAGGAAGGCGAGATTCGAATCAATCTTCTTAACCTCACGCACCACCGCTTGCGCCTCAGTGTCGTCACTAATCCCATTTATTTTCTTTACCGCCGCAGTAAGAAGCGGGGTGATAATATATTCGTTTTCAAATTCCCGCAGTTTCGCGAACTCCTGTGGTTTTATGTATTCATAACCGAGCCCCTCTTTTAAGAACTTGATGATGTGATTTTCAATTGTGTATTGTTCGTTGAATTTCATAGTGTTATTTCTTCTTCTTTTTCGCCTTCGTGGTCTTGGACTTCATAAAGTGACTTAGCAGTAATTTTGCTTTGCTCAATAGTTCATCAAAACAAACGACTTCGATATTGCGTAGGTTAGAACGGAACATGTCAAAACTTTTGATCCGTTCTTTCGGAATACTCCCAATAGTTCCGGCGACCACGATACATTTCGGGTCGAAAACTTCAAAATCACCCTGGGCAACACTTGAATAATTTTTTAGCAGGGTGTTTTTCTGGTCGAGAACCTGGTTTATGGCTCCGGTAATATCCGAGGAAATCGGATAAACCCTACCGGAAACCCTATAAGCCGTATTGTGGAGTATTTTTGTTTTATGGGTTTTGATTTCGATTATAGTTGCACTATCGATGAGTTTATTTTTGTAAATAAAATCGGCATATCGTGCTTCTTTACCAGTGCCTTTCTGGCCACCGACATAATATTCATCCTGGAAAAGAAAGTGTGGCGCGGCGAACAAATATGAGAATATCCACGAATTATCTTTGAAGAAATAGTGCCACCGCTGTTCTAATTTTTTTGCTCCAACGCCCTTTTTGATAGCAAGAAGTTTTTCGAATCGCGAAATGACTTTTTCGAAATAAACCTTGTCGATTTTTTCTTTGGTATGTATCAACGTCGCGGCATCCACGTCGTAGTTTTCAATTTTGTTTTGAGCAAAATCAAGCAATGCCGCAGAATCAGAATCAGACAGCTTACCACCGGAAGAGGCAACTTCTCTGAGGGTGCCCTTGAGCGATCCGGCCACATATGGAATTTTTTTAGCACGCAATCCTAGGCCTCCGGCTTGGGCTAGTATATTGTTAATGGCAATTCGGAGATCTTTGGAGTGTTTTTGATTTTTAGGACGAAGGGTTGAATAAATTGTCTTGTAATCCTCAATATTCAAAATGAATTCCCCTTTGCGTCGGTCAATACTTGTAGGTTTGTTGGAAATTACCACTTTTGCAATTGCTGAGAAACTCTCATTCAAAATAGAAACTACCGGCACAGTGTCTTGGGTAAAACCATATCCCCGCGTCATTCCGCGCTGACCTTTTAGGTCAAGACGACTCACTCCGTCAAAGTGAATTTCAGAAATAAGTGAATACTTTTGCTTCCCTTGTCTGTTAAAAGGAAACACGATTTCATAAGGTTTCTTTTTGAAAACTTCTCGCGATTTGACATCGAACTTCGGATCCGTGCTTACGGCGTGATAGATTTCCTTGGTTCGTGTTTTTGTTTTAAGAATTTCTGAAGTCATATTGTTCTTTTTTTGCCACTCAAAAGATCCTGCATGAGACCTTTTTTGAGGAGGGTCAACTTGGCTTTTAGTTTCTGATTGACTGAAACTTTTTCATCGACCGACGATAAAATTTTGGCAATTTTTTGTTGTTCAGTAAGAGAGGGCAATCCTATCTGCACGCGCCCAACAACATCTTGAGAGATTGATGGTTGCCCCCCGACTTTTGCATACTGGTTGAGATTAAGAGAGAAAAGCACGTAATAAAGAAATGTTTGCTCAATATCAGTAAGATATTTTTCGATGTAGAGAGCGTTATCTGTAACCCATGAACGTGGTTTGGTAACATGAATAGCTCCGCAGTATTCTCCAACTCGTCCAATGATAATTGTCGGATTTTCAAGAAGGTATTGATTGTGCATACCGCTTACCCCATTACCCCCATAAACAAGAAACTGTCCGGAAACAAATTGCTTTCTAGACAAGAACTTCCCACTGGTCAGCTTAAAGATTTTTGACAATTTAGTAATTATCCACCCCTCCGGAATTTTACCAATCTTAGTTTTCTTAAACTTCGTATGTCCAATGCCACGAGTGAAAAGCTGCTGCATCATTCCGCGCTTCAGTTTCTCGGTTGCGGCAATAATCTCGTCAGTTTTTTGAATCTCCTCATCCACCGCCCCCAAAATCTCCGCAATCTTTTTTTGTTCTGAAAGCGGAGGAACAACAACCTCCATATCTTGATATTGCGAGATGTAATATCGCTTATGACTTCCGGTCGGGAAGTTGATGGACTTCATTTTTTCGTAGACAAAGCGTAAGTCTACGCCTTCGTTTTTCTCTTTCAGTATTTTGATCGCCGATGATTTAATTTTAAAAGGAAAATCAACAAACTTACTATCAGTTGTGAAGTCATCAAAAATTATTGCCGGAACATCTTTGTAAACACCACTGCTCTCGTCCGTGTATCCCAAGATAAAAGATTTATTCGCCGTGAGGACCGGGGTTCCTTGATTGATGTATCTGTCGCTTTCAACGATGTACTTATCTGGACGCTCGTAATCAAGCAAATCCTTTATTTGCTTCTTCTGCCATCCCATTGGAGTTTTTGTTTTAATGCTTTGCATAGTCTATAAAATAATTCCTACAAAAACGGAAATAACCGAGGCGTAAAAAAAGTAAACGCCTATCTTTTGCCAAGGCATCCGAATTTTTACATGTTCCTCCAATCCTTCGAGGTTTTTCCGTAAAAATTCTCCTTGTCTTTTCCAAAGACCCACAGTGTTTTCTGCGTCGTCTTTTTTCTGTATCTCGTGTGGCGCAAGCACAATTGTGTAATTTAAGATTCGTTTTCTTTCCGCCAAACTATTAATGTTCTTTACGATAACGCTACGCATAAAAACCGTTAAAATCAGTAGGGACGCGAGAGCGTAAATGATGGAGAGTATCAGAAGTTTTTGATCAATAAATGACTCCCTCATTACTCCAATAAATGCCAATACGCCAAGGTCAAAAGTGATAATCATCTTTGAAAAAGGAAAGGTAAGTATTTCCGCCCAGTGCATAGCCGCCTCATCGCACCACTGCCTTCCTTCTTTTGTGTTCTTTAAGAAATCGTCCAAAAACTTTTGATTTATCGCTATATCTTTTTCTCCCTCCGGTAATTTCCCCGGATCACCTCCCTTCTTTTTTGGGAAAATAGGCTGGTACAATCTCTCAACCAGAGCATGTCGCCTATTTCTATTATTCTGTTTTTCGTTATTCTCACTCATTTTATATTTCAAAATAATCTCCTCTGTGGCCAGAGATGTTATAGTTTCCATCGGCTCTTTTCTCTTGAGACAATGTCCTGCCCGATGCAAAGTTAAAACCGTCTTTGTTTTTATATTCGCAAATTATCTTTAAATGCTTTAGCAATTCTTGAGAAAGCGGTGTGTTGGAATAATTGAAACCCAAAGAATTTCTTGACTCCTCGTTTGGGTTAATTCTTTCAATGTTGCCGATGTTTATTTTTTGCAGGCCATCTGCGCAAATAAAGCACCTTATGCCTATTGCCGAAGCAGCGCCGTTATTGACTAATCTAAGGCCTGTAATTTCTTGTCCTCTTGGCCCACCAGAAATAGCCAAACTTGATACATCTATTTCCGGTTTATTTTTTCTTAGGAAGCTATCCATAAACCTAATACCAGCGTCCTTGATCACATAATCACTACCCTCTATTTTTAAAAACCTGCTGTCATTTAAGGGGCCGACATAACTCCCGTCGGGAATACCAAGTTCGCCATGCAATGTTCTTAAATCTAACCTTGGATACTGCCCCTTCTTATATTTCGCATATAATTTACGCAGAATTTTTATTTCCAAATCGGAGATATGCTCTTCAGAGCCCGAAAAGTTTTTGATTTCATTACTTATATTGTTCGCTTGCTGAACGCTACCGACGGTCGAATTACGAATTTCGCTCCGATTCTTTATAGTCGGTGAGTTTTTCTTCCCTGAGAAATGAAATCCAACACCAAATTTCTCGACAATTTTTTCTAAGAAGTTAAATTTAAACATAGTTTCTAATATTTGAGTTCTTTCAAAAACCCTTCGACTTTTTTATCTATTTCCGCGCGTTCTTTCTCCGTGGCGGCAAGTTCTTTGCGAATAGCCGA
>MHKK01000049.1:19730-19975 GCA_001818365.1 Candidatus Komeilibacteria bacterium RIFCSPHIGHO2_01_FULL_52_14 | reverse complement strand
AGCACCTTATCGTTGTTGAAGATCACTATGCGCAGGGCGGGCTTGCCGATGCCGTGCGGGAAGAACTTGAGAACGAACCGGTCCGCATCCACTCCCTGGCAGTTCGCGAGATGCCGCGGAGCGGCACGCCAAAAGAACTTCTGCAGTACGAAGGGATTTCCGAGGATGCCATTGTTGCTAAAGTTTTGATGCTGTATAAGAAAGGCGTATGACGGCAACGAGTAAGAAACAGCAGGAGAACACGT
>MHKK01000049.1:19043-19716 GCA_001818365.1 Candidatus Komeilibacteria bacterium RIFCSPHIGHO2_01_FULL_52_14 | reverse complement strand
ATCGGTGCAGGAACGGCTGGGCTTGCGGCAGGTCTTTATGCGGGACGCTACCTGATGAAGACGGTTATTATCGGAGCGGTTGTCGGCGGCGAAGGGGTCACCGGCGGTATGACCTATAATTATCCGGGTTTTTTGGAGATCGACGGTTTCGATTTGATGCAAAAAATGCGCGAACAGGTCGAGCATGTTGGCGTTGAAATTCTGCATGAACAGGCCGTTGCCGTCGAAAAAAGAGGACATTGTTTCGCGGTACGAACCGCGAACAGCGAAGCCGTCGGAAATACGTTGATTTTGGCGACCGGAAGTGAGAGAAGAAAGCTCGGGCTTCCCCGCGAAGCGGAGCTCAAGGGCAAAGGGATCCATTACTGCATAACCTGCGACGGTCCGTTGTACCGCGGCAAGACCATTGCTCTGGTGGGCGGCGGTGATGCATCGGTAAAGGGGTTGAATCTCATTGCTGATTACGTACAAAAAATATATCTCATTGTGCGCGGCACGGAATTGAAAGCAGAGCCGATCAATCTGGAGCACATGAAGAAGCTCGGGGACAAGGTGAGCGTTCTGTATGAGACCGAAGTACGGGAGCTGCAAGGGAAGGATCGAATTGAGTCGGTCCGTCTGTCAAAGCCATATACCGGATCCGATGTGCTTGCAGTTGACGGGCTATTCATCG
>MHKK01000049.1:10888-19005 GCA_001818365.1 Candidatus Komeilibacteria bacterium RIFCSPHIGHO2_01_FULL_52_14 | reverse complement strand
CTTGGAGTCGCACTTGATGCACAGGGGTACATTACGACTGATAACTTGATGCGCACGAACATTGATGGTGTTTTTGCGGCAGGCGATACGGTGAACCATTTTGGCTCGTTCAAGCAGTACGTGACCGCAGCCGCATTGGGAACGGTTGCCGCAACCTCCGCGTATAATGATCATAAGATACATGGAGAGTTGTGCGAAATCCATGCGCTACCGATGAAGGTCCATCATCACCCTGCTGCGTCTTGATAGCGTTTTTGCATGAATCGAATCTTGATATTCTGGTTTGTCTATGCGCTCGGTGTTGAACTTACGTATACCAATGCAACTACCACGTATCGTTTGTTGCCGATCGTCAGTAAGGACAGCCAGCCGCAGCGCATACAGGGAGCGGAGCGCGATGTATTTCTAAAAAAACTCGCGGAACAAGGCACGGAATCGTGGGTGGCTACTGGAGCGTCACAGCAGCAGTGATTACTGCATTAGCTGAGTTTCGCTCCGGGAGGCATTTTCGAATGCACGGTCGACTTGCCGTTTGTGAATGCTTGAGAGCACCAGCATGCTGACAAAATATACGATGATCAGAAAGCCGACCAGCGTGCCGGGCGTTGCAAAGCGTTTTGGCGCGACCGTCCGCATGAACCAATAAAGTTGGCCGGTTACGGCCAGTCCGGTTACGAGTAGGAGCAGATACCCGGCCGGATTGAGCAGGTTCTGGGGCGCGGTGAAGAGAAAGTGCAATATCGATGAGGCGAACGCAAAGTATACGAATCGATGGATCGTCTTCCAGTGCCGACCAAGCAATCGCATCGCCCAGTCGGTTGAAGTGAGCATCATGATTACGTAGATGACAAAAGCGGCGACACCGTAGATGATAGGGTTCTTGATCGGATTGAAAATATAGAACACTGCCGGTATGTTGCCGTTAAACTGCCAGAGTACGGCGCTTATGACATGCAGCGTTATCCATGAGGCGCCGGCAACACCGAGGTATCGTCGAATGCGCCAGTGGATGGCGGTCTTTGGCCACCATTTAAATATTGCGCTGGAAAATAATGACGCCGAGATAAGCGTTGTGCCAGCAAGTGCCGCTCCGCGGAGCAGCGATATGGTCACAATGCCCGGGAGCAACACGTAGTACTGATACGCGATTTCGAGTGCCAGAAAGAGCAGCGCGGCCAGACAAAATACGATAAAGAACGGCCAGCTTTTCGTGTCTCGGTACCATGGGATTTGTGAAAGCGGCGGTGTGTGCCCGCTCGGCACGCGGGCATCAGGCGTTTCTCCTCCACTATCATGATGAGCCGGATCCATGTCGACTGGCATGCGCGGTTGTTTGACCGGTTTAGAGCCGTTCGATTGCCTTGAGATTTCGATCGGGCAGATACAAGAGCAGTACCCCTGCAACGACCCCGGCAATGGCGGTCCATTCGTGAGTGCCGCCGAACACAAAGGTATCGAGCGCATCAAGCACGTACCAGATCCCTCGCCAAATCAGCACAATGCCGAGGACCTCGTACACGTTTCGCAGAATGTAGGTTGATGCCTTTCTTCGTTTGAAAAGATTCGATACTAGCATTGCAATGGAAGTTTAGGTAATTATACACGCATTTCCGATTGTGTCACTGTCAAGAAATCGCGGGGAGCTCCGGTGTTGACGCATGTTCCAATACAGCCAGCTGATTCATGCCGAACTGGAATTTCTTATATTTTTTAACGATAAAACCGGATTTGTCGGCCAGATCATACAGTTCCTGCCGATTCCAATAATGCTTATGTTCGGTGATATTTTCCTTGTCGAGAATACTCATATGTGCCAAAAGTTCCAGGATCGGTTTTGCTGCTCTGGTGGGAGTTGTCAGAAATATTCTGCCATGAGGGCGCAGTGAAATCTTGAATTTTTTAAAAATTTCAAAAATTTCTGCAACATGAATATGTTCGAGGACCGCTAAGGCGACAATGGTGTCAAACGTCATACCTTCCAGCGCCGTATGATCGTAATTCATTACCGTGTAGTTGCCTTTGACGTAGCTTCTCAACTCCCCCTTGTTGCCGCCAAAATCTAAAACATCCCCCTTCAAATAGGGGATAACCATTCGAAACCGGTACTTCTGCAAAAATTTTTCTGCGATCCTTGAACTGTCGATCATAGGTGTTACAGATGTAATCCTGGCGGTGTACTAGGGTTAAGTACTGACCCGTTAGAGCTATTATAAGGGGGTTTCAATCATTCTGCCAGGAGGCGATTTGAGGCATGCGGGTCGGCTTTGATAATAGAGACTCAAAGCTCTTTTTAGACCCAAAATCATTTTTAGGAAAAGAGTCTTCAGGCAAACCACTAAGGAAGTATTTAAAATATTTATGTAATTCCTCTTTTATTTTCGTAATTTCCCAGAGCGGACTTTGCTTTTTGATCCTCTCCTTAGTTAAATGAGAAAGGTACTTATTAATTTCTGACTTGGTATTATTATCTGGTAACTTAACTGACGCTTTACTAATATTAAAATCAGAACAGCGAATATCTTTATCGTTCTTCCAATCTTCAAAAAAATCAATCAGGTTGCGTGCATGGATTAGAAAGCTTTCTGTGTAAATCCGTCTTTTGAGAGTTAGGTCAGAATTCTCTTTTCCATAAAAATGGAGTTTGGCAAGCTGTCTTTCTGTGCTGTTCAGCATCAATAACTCATAATATATTTCAGCTAAAGCTAATTGTTTATCATTTGTTTCCATAAAATCACTCAAAGTTTTAAAGTAACTAGGTCGCCCGATGGTTCGGCTTCGCTCACCACGGGTAAAAAATTGTCCTGCCCCTCCGCTTCGCCCCCTCGCTTCCGCTCGGGGCCTTCGGTCGGGGCACTCGATTCGCCTTTTTCTATCTCACTGGTTGAGGCTTTTCCTGAAGCCGAAACCACGAGTGAGCCCGAGCGTTAGCAAGGGCGAATCGAGTGGCGGAGGCGGGAGGATTTGTCGCCTTGCCGCCTGCTGTCGGCTTCGTTGTACGGGGCAGCGTTTGAAGCTTCGCACACTCGCTTCAAACGGCGCTCGATTGCTCACCTCCGTTCGCATCTCACTGCTGCCCGTTCGAATCCATCATTCAAACTATCGATTTCGTCAGGAGCTTTTAGCTCCCATCGAAATCGATGGCGGAAGCGGGAGGATTCGAACCTCCGAGACCTTTGCAGGTCTAGCGGTTTTCGAGACCGCCCCATTCAACCACTCTGGCACGCTTCCGTATTTAACAATGAGCAGTAGTAGTATACGCATTTTTGGGTTTTTTTCAACTCCTGAAGGCGTCCCCGTTCCTGTGGTATACTTAGTATCTCGAAGCATTGCATGACGATACAATACAGGACAGAAAGCAATCAGCCGCCGCGTCGGCGTTCAAAGGACCAGTCGAGCCATCTTGGTATTATTGCCGGTGTCGTGATCTTTGTGTTCGCAGCCGTCGCATTCGGAATGTGGTTTCTATTTTCACGCTCGTTGCCGGAAACGAAGACGACGAATGCGCCTGCTGTTCAGCAAGTACCGGTTCTTGACCGCATCCCGTACGCTCCACGCGACGGCGTTGTACAGTGTAACAGCAAAACACCGAGCGTTGCTTCGGAGGAGCAAAAGACGAAGCGGACGCTTTGTTATTATGCCGTGATGGTTATTTTTGACACGAATGACATTTGCTCCGGATCGGTTATGGATGCGGAGGCGCGGCCCCTCTGCATTAATGCTCAGGTTCTGTATGAGCAGCATGCTGCGGAGCTTAAGGATAAGAGCGGAGCGACCGCAAAAACACCTGCCGTATCGCAGACGTCCGATGCCGTCGTTGTAGCAGTCCCTGTTCAGTCGCAATCATCGGGGACTACCGGAACCGGCGGCGGGAACCAAGGTCAGACCGGCGGCACATCCAACGGCAATACTACGAACGGCTCCGTCAACGGGAACACCAATGCGAATCAAAACACGAATACGAATGCCTCTACGAACGGCAACAGCAATGGTGGCGGCACAAATCAATCGTCGAACGGTAGTGGTACCGGTAACGCGAATTCGAGCGGAAATACGAACACCAATCAGGATCAGGATGGCGTTTTATGTACGAACGAGCAAGGCCAGATTATTCTGCTTCAGCATACCAATTCCTGCCAATAACGACGGTGAACCTGCGAAGACCGCAGGTTTTTGTTTTTTGGCGCGTCTTGACAGGAGTATGCTATACTTACGTAACAACGGATTGTAAAAATGAAGCTACCCATTGCGTACGAAGACCTGAAAGCGCTGTTGTTTGAGCGAAAACTCATCGCTGCGCCCGATTGGAATTCGGCTGAAAAAAATGCCAGCCGGCGACGACGCGGGATCGAAGAGGTTCTGATTGAACGCGGGTTTTTTACCGAAACGTTCCTCTTTGAACTCATTGCGCAGGCACTCAAGACCCCTTACGTGAATCTGCGTGCCGTAAAGATCGACGATGCCGTATTTCGATTGCTGCCGGAACAGACGGCGCAGGAGACGCATTGTATTGCTTTCGGCGTATCATCGGTAAAAAAGGATACGCTTAAAATGGCGACACTGAACCCGCGCGATGAGCAGGCGCTGGCTGCGGTGCAGGCTGCCCTTAAGCGGCAATGCGAATGGTACCTCATGAACGAGCGGAGTTATCGGTATGCGCTCAAGCTCTATACGACAGATATTAAGGAAGGTTTGCTGCGCATCGTGAATGAGTATATTCAGAATGCGCAGAGCGGAGTTCAGGGGGGGTACGATGTTCCGGTGGTTAAAATTTTCGATACGATTCTTGAATACGCGATGCTCGAGCAATCGTCCGATATTCATATCGAACCCCTTGCCGATGCGGTGCTTATCCGTTTTCGTATTGATGGAGATCTGCAGGATAAAATCGAGCTGCCGATCAATTTTAAAGACGCGCTGATTGCTCGCATTAAAATTCTTTCCAATTTAAAGATCGACGAACATCGCGTTCCGCAGGACGGCCGCCTCGCATTCATGATGGACGAGGCCGAAGAGTCGGCTCGCGTTTCGGTCATCCCCACGCTCTACGGAGAAAAAGTTGTCTTGCGTCTGCTGTCCGACGATGTGCAGAACTTGAGTTTGCAGGATATCGGATTGACCAAAAGGAATCTGGATCTTGCGATGAAGTCGATTCGTAAGCCGTTCGGGATGATTTTGGTCGTGGGACCGACCGGATCCGGAAAGACGACAACGCTGTATGCGGTGCTTAACATTTTGAATACGGAGGACGTTAACATCTCGACGATCGAAGATCCCATTGAATACGGCATCCGTCGTGTTAATCAGACGCAGGTGAACACGGTGGCGGGATATACGTTTGCATCCGGACTGCGTTCATTGCTGCGTCAGGATCCGGACATCATCATGATCGGTGAAATCCGCGATGGTGAGACCGCGCAGATCGCCGTGCGAGCCGCGCTAACCGGCCACCTCGTATTGTCGACGTTGCACACGAATAACGCCGCGGGGGCCATACCCCGCCTTCTGGACATGGAGGTGGAACCTTTCCTGGTCGCATCGACCGTTAACGTGGTGATCGCACAGCGCCTGGTTCGTCGCATCTGCATCGAGTGCATTACTACCTATCACCTCGCTTCGACGGTTATTAAGGCGCTTGCAAAAGAATATGATCTGCGCGCCATTTTGGAACGGATGCAGGAGCTGGGAGTAATCGATAAGAGCGTCGCACACTTTACCGACCTCCCTTTTTATAAAGGGAAGGGCTGCGCTCGTTGCCACCATACCGGTTATCTGGGCCGCATCGGCGTTATGGAGGTGTTGGTGAACACTCATGCCATTCAGCAAGCGACGATCAAGCACATGTCTTCCGAAGATTTTGAGGCAATCGCTTTGCAAGAAAATATGGTTCCCATATTCGATGACGCGCTGCAAAAAGCGCTTTTGGGCGTGACAACGCTTGAAGAAGTATTACGCATTTCCCGCGAGTAATGTATGGCACAAACAGCAGTCAAACCACTCCGCCAGCAGTTTGGTATACCCTCGTCCCAGCCCACTGCCCACGATCAGCAGCGTCTGGCAAAGAAACCAAAAATGCTGAAACGTCACAGTAAGAAGGTTTTCATGGTGCGCCGGATCTCGCGCAATGACCGGATTTTTTTCATCGATAACTTGGCAACCATGTTAAACGCCGGCCTTACGCTTTCTCTTGCCCTACGAACGCTCATCGGTGAGGCGAAGCACAAAGCCATGCGTCTCGCGATCGAAGATATCGAACGCACGGTCGACAACGGTAATCAGTTTTCCGAAGGGCTGCTTGACCATCCTGAAATTTTTTCGCCGCTCTTTATCGCAGTCGTCAGGGTCGGTGAAACGGGCGGAAAACTCGGCGAAGTTCTTACACGACTCACCGAGATCGCAAAAAAAGAACGCGCTCTGCGATCTAAGGTCATTAACGCGTTGATTTATCCGGCAATCGTTTCGATTGCAATGGTCGGCATCGTCGTCGTTCTGATGTTATACGTTTTCCCGCAGCTTATTTCCATATTTAAGGAAGTCAACGTCGCACTTCCCTTGCAGACCAGGATTCTTATCGGCACGGTCGGTTTCCTGCAGGAGTACGGCATATTTGTCGGTTTCGCGGTCATCGCCTTGTTTTTTCTTTTTCTTGCGAGCCGCAAGATCAGATCCGTGCACCGGTTCTATCATGCGGTACTGCTGCGTCTTCCGTTTATCGGCGGAGTTGTCCGGGAGCTTTCACTGACGCGGCTCCTCAGCAATCTGCAGATGATGATGACGTCGGGCGTGCCGATCGTTCAGGCGTTTACCATCGGCTCTGAAACCGCGGGCAACCTTGTGTATGAGGATACACTGCTGGCGGTCGCGAAGAAATTGGAACTCGGCAATGCACTGCATACGGCGTTCGCAGAATACCCGTCGCTCTTTCCGTCACTCACCGTCACCATGGCGAAGGTCGGGGAGGAGACGGGGACTCTTGACGAAATTATGGGTAAACTGCAGTCGTTTTACGAGCAGCGGGTGGAAAATATTTTTGCAAACCTCTCGACGATTATAGAACCGGCGATGCTGATTGTGATCGGCATTATGGTCGGCTTCATCGCGGTGTCCGTGATTCTGCCGATCTATGACTTGGCACAGGCGTTTTAGATCCGAGTCCTGTACGCTTACCGTAACTCCCGCCAGATCAGGACGTCGTATGCGGTTTCGGTCGCCGGAAAGTACGGCGGAGAGAAATAGAGCAGATTTGCGTCATACGAAATAACTCGGTTTTGATAGCCGTTGCCGTCGTTGTATCTGGTGCCGTAGATTCCGTTTGAGACGATCAAGCCGAAAAGCGTCAGAGATTGTCGAATGTCGTACGGACTGCAGTAGGGAGACGGGTAGTAATAGCGGCCGACGCGGCCTTTTTTTGCGACCAGGGCGGAGTCGATATGCAGGTCGTCCTCACTGATCAATCCGGTGTTAACGTTATTTTGAGCGATGATGCCGATGATATCACTCCCGTCGTAATTGGTGTACCGCAGGTCCGTGTTGACGGTGATGTTTGCATACGTCGTCGGGTTCTCGGGAAAGCGCGCCGCGCCGACGGTGATCCGGGCCGTGTTAATCTGCCCGTCGATCCATAGGTCATCCTCGACGAAAAGAGCGCCATTCGCCGGGAACGGTATATTCGTCGTAAATACTTCCGTCGCAATGCTCCAGGTACCCCAGCCCGTCTGACCCTGCACATTTGAGCAGTCGATTGACGGCGGGGACGTCAGTGCCGTTACATTATAAACGTCTATCGTATCGTTGGTTTTTAGGATTAGGTGGTATCCCAGTGCACCGGAATTCGGCAAGTACTGGCCTCCGGATTGCGCTTCCGATTTGATGTTTGCCAGATCTTCGGTGATACCGTCGAAATCGAAAGCAGGCACGGGAAATTGGCGGCCGCCCGCAAATACGTCGGGTCGCGACGGTACGGCTGCTGGAGGCAGTGGATCGATCGGAGGAACGTGCGTATGGACCGCGAACTCGCTGGCGCCGGAATGGCTCGTGTCGGTGTACTGCGTGAGAGCGCTGGTAACGAGTCCGTTCGCGACGCCGTCGAACCGGATACCGCCGTTCGCATGCACACGTCC
>MHKK01000049.1:436-10875 GCA_001818365.1 Candidatus Komeilibacteria bacterium RIFCSPHIGHO2_01_FULL_52_14 | reverse complement strand
TTCTCGGCGAAGTACAAATCCGTGTTGCCGATGACCGCGTACGACGCAAGCGAGGGTTGACCGAGTACGACCTCAACGGTTCGGTCAGCTGCCGGTATACCGTCGAGCCGACCGGTCGACCGTAGGATCGCGGTATTGGACCCTTCAGCCGGCGGTATGACGACAAGGGAAAATTCACCGATACGTTCACCCGCCGCATCCTCATAGGCGTGAACGTAGGGACCGGGTTGGCCGGTGCCATCCTGGAAATCACTCGGATCATGCGCGAGCCGCCATCGATAGTACTCGATACCTGCCTCGGCAATCTCGATGGTCGTTTCCCTCTGGTACAGCAATTTTGAAAAACGAACATTGGAGTTCGCCCACGAAATTATTGCGCCGATGAAAATAAACGCGATAACGCCGAAGATCAGCACCTGGAAAAGTATTGCGCCCTCCTGATTTTTATGCCCGGATGTCATTTATTTTTTAGTGATCGTATCATTGCCCGCGTCTCCAGCGTTCGGAATTCCTGATTTCTTACTTTCGTATCTATCTGTAAATGCAATTCGACCAGGCGGACGTCCGCCGGTGAGACCGGTTGCGTGAGGGCGGGAGTTGAGGTCGAGCCGTCGAATGAGGTGCCGTAATAAATGAAGTACGGCGCCGCCGTTACGACATTCTGTATCAGTGACGCCACTGATTCATTCGCCGGGTCGTAGGAAAGCGGCTGGCCGGTCGGTGCGATAACTCCCCGTTTCAGAATTCCCCCCTCGACCGCGTATCGGACGCGCTCAATCACATCGTCCCCGTTGATATCGGCGTAAAAGGAGACGGTATCTGCGGTCGTATTTGCGAGCACAAAACTCCCGTCGTAAGGAGTTTGCGCAGCGCGGACCTCGGTCGCAAAGTTTCGGAGAACGATAAGTGACCGCTGATCGATCGATGCTCGCGCTTCGGAGAGCCTATTTTGAGTAAAAATGGTCAGTTGCAGAGAGCTGATCACAACCAGAATGAGCGAAAATACGCCCAACGATATAATAACCTCAAGAATGCTCAGGCCTTCATCGCGCTTCATCAGTTTGGAGTCAATGATATCGTGATCGTCTGCCACCCCGCGATAAGCGTCGCGGGCTGTACCGATGTAATGTATCCCGCCTTGGAAACGGTCACCGTGTTTGAGCCGGTCACAACGTCATTAAAGTATACCTGTCCCGAGGGAGTGCACGCATCCGCAAAGCTGATCGCGGTATCGGAAACATTAGGCGTGTATGCGGTATCCGCCGTAAACAGTTGAATGCGATAGCGGATATAGCGATCATCGTTGTGAGCGGAGCTGAGCGTATTGTTGTTCGGCGTGTAATAGGTATTTGTGGTGCCGTCGGGACCGACAAAGGTCCACGTCGTTGTCGCGGTATTGGTCAAAGAACTTGCGATCTGAATGCGCACGGGATCCGTACCCGTTTGTACCGGCTGTCCTTCCGGCCGGACAACGAGGTGATAAAAGTTTGTCGGCGCGCCGTTGTCGAAAATCGATGAGGTAAGCGAACCCGATGCTGCATATTGTGAACCGTTCCATTGAAGTTTCAGCTCGCCTGCCGGGTTATCGTAACCGACGCTGCTTGATTCAAAAAAGCGCGTCGTGTCGCTCCAGTCGCTCTGGCCTCCTCCTCCCGACCAGTTCGTCTGCTGCCAATACCCCTCGCCGGTTTGAAGCGTTTTGGTATAACCCGGTCCGTCAATCTTCACGCTCGCGTCCTGGACCGGCTGCTGGCTAACGGCATCGATGACTTTAACGAGAAGTGCATTCGTCGTTCGCGGTTCAAGGACCATGGACAGCGCCTCGGTCGTGTTCGGAGAAACCTCGACCGGTAAGGACGGCAAACTGCCTCCAAGATAGTACCGTGAATCGGTAATCGAGACGCCGTAGGTGTCCCACTCCATGTCGGAAAGCGAGAGCGTTCCCTGCGAATTCGTTTGCTTGTTTTGGCTGTACTTTGGTACGTCGGGGGACTGACCGATCAGTTTTGCGCCCGTGAGCGTGAACGTGACGCTGCCGAGGGGACTGCAGACCGGGCTGACCGTGCTGATGTTCAACGTGCTGAGTTCGTCGATTGCAAAACTCGCCTGTGTGACGGCATCGGCGATAACGGTAAGGTGGGGCTTGAGAGGGCTTGGGTTTGCCGGATAGCCGATCGCGTAGGTCCGGTCCGTCGAGTAATTTTGTTTTGTCACCGTGATTTCGTATGACTGTTCCGCCGGCGGCGCGTCAACCACCGTAAGCCGTCCCTGCGCGTCGGTCGTATCGGTAAAATTGATGAGCGGTGTGGTGGTCGTGTTAACGATGGTTACGCTCGCATCGGATACCGGTTGTCCGACGGCATTATAGACCTGGATGAGTAACGCGCCGTTTCCGCCCGTCGTCTCGAGCCGTTTTGGCGCGATCGTCGTCGTTGCTTTGAAACTGGTCTGAAATTCACAGGAGGTGCAGGTTACGCGTACTTCGGCGAGCTTGTAATCTGCCGGTGAGGTATCGCCGACAGAGGGGTTTCCGGTAATAAGAAGGTTAAAGATTCCGGTTCCGTACGAGATACTCGAATGATTGTAAAGACGAACCGCATAGCCGGTCGCCTCGACAACTTCAGCGCCATTTTCGATGCTGATGAGGCCAGTGTTCGTATAGAGAATCCCCCGGAAGCCAGTCGAATTTTTGATTTTAATGGCGGGATTATTCACGTCGGTCGATGAATTCATCGAAATAAATAAGGAGTAACTTCCCGCAAAAGGATTGCACTCGTTTTTTGCGCTATTGTAGCCCTCCGATCCGCACGCAGCCGTGTTATTATCGATCGAAATAGTGCCGTCGGCGATCACCACGCCGCTCGCGCTTGAGTAACTTGGGTCAAGGTAGATGCTTGCTGTGTTGAGCAACAGGATGCTGCCGGTAACCCAGAGCGTGCCCTTGACCTTCAGTTCCGCATTTCCGGTCAGCGTTAGATCGCCGATGATCTTTGCGGGGCCGAGTGTCAGTTGTTGGCCGGTGCCGAGCGTTACCGGTCCCGTCGTGGCGACTGCCTCTGCCTCGTTTTTCCATGTGGTTATCTGGGCATCCGTAATCGGAAGGGTTTGCGACGGCGAATCCGGAGATTGAGGGTAGAGGGTGCCGTTAACCGTTGAGTTCAGGATGACCTGATAGTAAGCGCTGCCGCTGATCGTTGCGTTTTGGATGGTATGTGCATGGGCGTCTCCGCCGACCGTGAGCGTATTCAACGTATTTGCATTGGCAACCCATGCATCCTGCGTGACCTGCGCCGAATTGTCGCCGGTGACGTTTCCGTTGGAAAATATTCTGCCATAGACGATCGCCGTGTTCGTCATTGTCAAACCGCCGTCGCCGACTTGCGCGCTGAAAGAAAACCGAACATCATCGAGACGATTCCCGATGATGCCGTCAAAGGGATCATCGATATTGCGGATGATGGTTCGAACCTCGTAGCTCTGATTATTTCGTACGACGGTTTTTAGCGGTTCCAGCGCACCGGCTGGGACACTATCGCGTAAGCCCAAATTGGTAAAAGGGATCGCATGGATGCTCTCCATCTCTTCCTGGAGAATGGAATTTGCGGCGGTTCGCTCCGACGATACCCGAACGAGGCGCTGTAAGTTGCCATACGCGGAAAAGACAGCCAGGCCAACGAGAACAAAAATGGCGATGCCGAGGATCGTTTCGAGAAGCGTGAATCCTCGTTGGTCATGTATTTTTTTTATATGACAAAAACCCATAGGGTATGATTCAGTATACCAAGTTTGAAGCCCCATTACTAATTTTTTGCGTGCACCGTGCCGGTCGTGAGAGCACACTCCGGAAATTATCTGTGCTGGAGTTCTTTGCGGTTTATACGAGAGACGGTCCGGTCTAAAAACATCGTGAGTGCGATAAATAGCATGAATTCAACGCTCAGGTCGTTCTTGAAATACGGTACGTCGACAAGTCCATGCACCAAAAGCGTTATCCACGCAAGAAAAAGTCCGTTGGTGAGCGCCGTTCCTTCCGGAGTCCGGTATTCCGTTCGGAGCGCATCGTGCATCGTTGTGCGTACCCGTTGTATGAGAAGTACGAACGCAAAGAAGCCGAGGATCCCCAGTTCCACCCAGGCGTTCAGAAAGATATTGTGCGGGTAGAGATAAATTTCCAGGAATGCGTACTTGTGGTAGGGGACGAGCGCTTGCTGATATCCCGCAAGGCCGGCGCCAAACATCGGATGATCAATGAGCAGTGACGCCGTTTCGCGCCATTGGTTGATTCGGATCTCAAGGGAGGTTGAAGACAAATTAAGATGATTCGTTGAAATTTGATCGATGAGTTTTGACGCACGCTGCGGCAGGGGCGTTATGAACAGTACCGCGACGAGCGCGAGTGCTGTTAACAGCAATACAGCCAGGCGCGTTTTTTTGGCGTATACGAATGCGCACCACACGGCGAAGCCAAGACCTACGAGCGCCCCGGTCGTTTTGGCGGTTAAGATCATCGCAAGCCCTGCCGAAATAACGACTATATGATAGGCGTATTCTTCGGCACTGCGTTTAATGTTGGCGTAGCCGATGTAGAGCGCGACGATCGGAGCCACGAACAAACTTCCCGCATTCGGGTAGCCAAAGAGCGAGGTTGCTCTTCGGGTTGCGGCTTGAGCCCAGACCGGATTTGCGATGCCGAACCCCGTCGCGTATTGATAGACGGCCGTCAAGCCGATCAGTATCGTTGGGATGCCGAGAGCATAGATCAACAGGCGTATATGCTGATGGTCCTTGAGCTCATATGCCGCAATAAGAAGCACCATCGAAGGTTCTATAAAGTATGCCTTGAGAATTCCGAAAGCGCCGGGCGTCGTATGCGATACGAATGCGCCGATCAAAGCGCTTATCAGAAGAAGCGACAGCGGCAGACGATAGGGACGTGGGATGAGATTCTCGACGCCACGAATGTCCTTTATCCCGATATGCACTCTCCGCCAGCGACCGTCCTTCACCAGCCAGAGCGTAAAAAGAATAAGAATGGAAAGTTCCAGCGCGGTTGTCGGTATTCCGCCAACCGAAAAGCGGATCAGATACAGCGGGAGCATGGCTGCAAGTAAATACAGGCCCCATCGGATGCTCTGTAACGCGAGCACGGTAAAAACCGCAAGCCATGCGCAGGTTAACAAAATGCTCAGGTAATCGAGCGACATCGGGTTCATTCTGTTTTTAAGATGAGCTGTTTGAGTTCCGCGAACGAAAACGCTCGCAAGATGAATGCACTGAGGACGTATACTACGATACTGATGCCGATGACGGGAATAACGGAGAGCGAGCGGGAAAGGAACAGCGCGACAATCATCATCAGAACGCTGGCAAGGACGATGCGGGTAAGGCGTCGCAGCGGAAGCTTCATCGAAAGCTCACGGCGAACCGTGAGCCAGGCGCCCACGATAATCATAATTTCACTCGCGACCGTCATCCATGCAGCACCCCAGTAACTATAGCGCGGTATCAGAATAAAGTAACCGATGATGGATATCAGAGCCGTCATGAAAAAATATTTGACGACCGCGCGCTGTTTATCAAGTACGATGACCATATAGGTGTAGAGGGTACCGAAAAAAATTGCCGCAGTGGCTATCATGAGGACCATAAGTACGCTTCCCGACTCCGTAAAATCGGAACCGGCAATGAGCGTCATAAGCGATCTGCCCACGACGAGAGTCCCTCCGATGAGCGGCAGCGTTAAGAACGCAAATAAGCTGAACGAATGTTCTAGGAGCCGCTGCACGCGAGTATGATCGCGCGCAATCCACGCGGCCGTCAGGAGCGGCAGCATGAGCCCCATGAACATGTGCGGGAAGGTCGTCAGTATCTCGAGCACCTTATAACTTGCTCCGTAAATGCCGACATCCTCCTGCGGCCGATAGAGCGATAAGATGATTGTGTCCGCCTTAAAGTAGATGAGGTTCAGGATTGTTGTGACCGCAATCGGCCAGGTCTTATGGAATATCTCCCGCCAGTAGGCAATGTCCCATGCGAAATTGAGCCGGAGGGGGTTCGGTAAGAGGCGCAGCAAGAAGACCAGCACGATAAAACTTAGGAGCGACGAAACCGAGGTGGCGATGAAAAGAGCAAGTAGTCCTGCGTTTAGCGCAACGACGATTACGACAAACGCAAAAAGCAGAAGCCGGTTGAAGAGATTCACGAGCGCGACACGCGCCATGAGCAGGTGCTTCTGGAACGGGGCGGTGAGCGTACTGATGAACGATCCAAAGAGATAGCTGGCGGCAAGAAGGGCTACGCCTGCGCGAACAACTGGCGGATAGGGGAGCACCGCGGTAAGCGCGACTGCGGCGACGAGCGCAAGGAGCGCCGTCAGCGCACGGAGGGTGAATATATTATTGGTTATTCGTCCGTGCTCTTCCGGCGGCGATGCGGAAATTTCGCGTAAGAACGTAAGATACAGACCAAAATCAACAAGGATGCTTGCGAATTGCAGCACCGCATTGGCAGTCGTATATTCCCCGAAACCATATAGTCCGAGGTACCGCGTAATGAAACCGAGCGTCACGATGCCTACGGCAACGTCAACGGCTCGCACAACGATCTGTGAAAGGGGATTTCCGGCAATAGCTCTCGCAGTGGCGCTCATGATGCTCGTTCTGGCGCGTTCGCAGCTTCGCGGCGCACGCCCCTTACGTTTTAATGAGGGCGGCTGCTAATATTTTTTTCCGCAATTCGGGGATCAGTTTCGCATTTTCCTCCAGGAATTTTTTTGCATTCTCGCGACCGACGCCAAGCTTGGTCTCGGCGTATGCATAGGTGTTTCCGCTTTTCGTAATAATGCCGTTCGCAACTCCGCCATCCAGCGCGTCACCGGCACCTGAAATTCCCTGGTTGTACATGATGTCGAATTCACAGGTCTTAAACGGAGGAGCGACCTTGTTCTTTACAACCTTGATCTTGACGCGGTTCCCGATTATTTTATCGCCCTGCTTGATCTGCGCGGCGCGCCGGATCTCGATGCGCATGGAGGCGTAAAATTTCAGCGCATTGCCGCCGGTGGTCGTCTCCGGATTGCCGAAGAACACGCCGATCTTCATGCGGATTTGATTGATGAAGATGACGGTCGTTTTGGTCTTGCTGATAATGCCGGCCAGTTTCCGTAAGGCCTGGCTCATGAGCCGTGCCTGAAGCCCCATGTGTGCGTCGCCCATGTCGCCTTCAAGTTCCGCTTTGGGTACGAGCGCCGCGACCGAATCGATAACAATGACATCAATTGCGTTTGAACGTACGAGCGTCTCGACGATTTCGAGCGCCTGCTCGCCGGTGTCCGGTTGCGCGATAAACAGTTCTTTCGTTTTCACCCCGATCTTTTTTGCGTATTCGGGATCGAGCGCATGCTCGGCGTCAATGAACGCGGCAAGCCCGCCGGCTTTTTGGACCTCGGCAACGATATGCAGCGCGAGTGTTGTTTTACCCGATGATTCAGGACCGTAGATCTCGATGATCCGGCCGCGCGGGACCCCGCCGATCCCAAGCGCGATATCGAGCGAGACCGATCCGGTCGGGATGGCATCGATCTGCAGGGCCTTACTATCACCCAGTTGCATGATGGAGCCCTCGCCGAACCGCTCCTTGATTTGGCTGATTGCTTCAGCGGCGGCTGTGGCGCGAGCTGCAGTAGTATCTGACATAGTGTTTTCGTTAATGGTTATGACCCTGTTTGCGGCTGTTCAAGCCCGCTATTGATAATGGGAATTTCCTGCACGAACGGGAAACTGTGCTTTTTCCGGGCCTCGATCAGAACTGTGTTTAATCCCTCGTGGAGAATAATTTCCTCGGAAAACTGTTGCCGTGCGTCAAGAACGATGCGTTCCTTGTTGATAAATACCGAGACATCCGTCTCCGTCTGGCCTCTTATTATAATACTATTCTCATGCGTCTGAAACCCGGTTGTCGGGATAGAAAGGTCGACCCTCGGCGGTTTCAGCGTTTGGTAGCCGATGTAGGCCGCATACCCGATAACGGTCAGTACGATGAGGATAGCAACGATACGGCGTAAGGTCAAAAATTCCCAAACCAGGCGGTGGGGCGGCTGAGCCGTCTCTTTGTGCGGTGCAAATTTAGTGTGTGCTTTCCGCTCGCGATCATAAGAAATCATGACATGATCGGGTACAAGGCCCACTGCTGCGGCATATTTTCGGATCCATGCGCGGGCGTAGAGATCCCCGGGTATGATGCTGAATTGCGACGATTCAATCGCCGCAAGGTAGCGCTCCTGGATGGAGAGTTCTTGTGCGCACTCTGCGAGCGTTTTTTTTTGCGATTCCCGTGCCGCCCTAATCTGCTCACCGACCGTGGCGTAGAGACCGATCTGTGTTTTTTTGAACGTCGGCGCCATAGCAGCTCTTACGCAGCGTCCTCGTGTTCTTCCGTAGGTGCCTCGTCTAATTCGTCGGTTGTTCCTGCCTCGGCGCTATCTTCAAAATCCTCACCTTCCGTTTCATCAGGTTCCGGTTCTCCGCGGCCCGCCGGTGAGTCCGTACCACTCCCAAAATATTCATCAAGCTCCTCCTCGGTTATCAGTACTTCGCGGGGCTTTGAGCTGTTTTGCGGCCCTATGATGCCGCGGTCCTCCAAAAGATCCAGGAGCCGTGATCCTTTTGCAAAGCCAACTCTCATCCGGCTTTGCAACAGAGTTGCCGAAGCGCGTTTTGCTTTGATGACGACGAGCGCAGCTTCGCGCATCTCCCGTTCATCATTAGATGACTCAAAGCCGCCGACGACTGCGGAAGTGCTGCCGCGTCGACGCTCAATGACCTCCGGTTCGTATTCCGGTTTCCCGTGTTCTTTCAAGTAATCGGTCACGGCGCTGATTTCTTTCTCATTCACGAAGGCGCCCTGGATGCGTTTCGGCTTTGAAAGCTCCGCGCTAATGTACAGCATGTCGCCATTGCCTAACAGCTTCTCCGCGCCGGAGCTGTCGATAATGGTGCGCGAGTCGGTCTGCGAGGCAACGGCAAAGGCGATGCGGGACGTTATGTTGGCTTTAATGAGTCCGGTAATGACATTGACCGACGGACGCTGCGTCGCAAGAATCAGATGGATACCCACGGCACGCGCCATTTGCGCGAGTCGGATGATGCAGCTCTCAACTTCTTTCGCCGCAACCATCATGAGATCGGCCAACTCGTCGATAATGATGACAATGTAGGGCATTTTTTCCACGAGCCGCGCTTCGTTGAACGCATCGATGTTCTTTTTGCCAGCGGCGGAAAGAATCCGATATCGTTCATCCATTCGCTCAACGGTCCATCGCAGCGCATTGATCGTTTTTTCGATGTCGATAATGACGGGCGTTAACAGGTGGGGGATGCCGTCGTAGCTGGTGAGTTCAACGCGTTTCGGGTCGACCAGAATGAGCTTCAGCATGTCGGGCCCGTTCTGGTACAAAAGAGAAATCAGCATGCTGTTGATGCTAACCGATTTGCCGCTGCCGGTGGCTCCGGCAATAAGCAAGTGCGGCATCTTGCCGAGGTCCGCCATCATCACACGGCCGGACACGTCTTTGCCCAAGGACAGCATAAGGTTGCTTCTGCGGCCGGCATAGACAGAGCTGGCCAAAATCTCCCGAAGCCGGACGATGGAAATCGTCTGGTTCGGCACCTCGATGCCGACAAGCGATTTGCCCGGGATCGGGGCTTCGATGCGGATCGGGTGCGCCGCAAGAGCCAGCGCAAGATCGTTCTGCAGCGCCGTAATCTGCGTAAGCTTCACCCCCTCCATCGGCTTCAGAGTGTACTGGGTTACCGTCGGTCCCACATTGACCTCGCCCATGGTGACCTCAATGCCGAAGCTCTTTAACGTCTCTTCGATTTTCTTCATGCCGGCTTTAATGTCGCCGCCTGTCGGCGTATCGGTTATTGCGGAAAGCAGGTCAAGGGGGATATCGATTTTCGGTTGTATGATGCGTCGCGGCTTCTGTCGCTCTGACGGTGCGCGGCGGGGCATTACGGCGGAAGGTTCCCCTTCCGTCTCTTCTTCTTCGCTTTCCTGCTCCGGCTCGTCCGCTTTCGTAAGCTCCGCCGTTTCAAAGCGATTTTCGTAGACCGGTTCATCTTTTTTTCGCGGCATGAGTTGCGAGAGCGTATGCGCAACGGCATCGTAGAGCTGGCGCCAGATGCTCACGATCGTCGCAAATGAGGTATTGAGGAACATGAAGAATCCTATGAGAAGAAAAGCAAGCAGGATAATGACCGATCCCCACAGCTCGGCGGCACGATAGAGCGTGTTACCGACCGCATATCCCAAAAGACCGCCGCCTGCGCCAGCCCGCATAATCTCGGAGAGGGAAGCATCACGGACAGAGAGATGCGCAAGACCGCAATAGGATGCGATCGTAACCACCAGGCCGATATAGTTGACGATCCTGACGTCAT
>MHKK01000049.1:0-402 GCA_001818365.1 Candidatus Komeilibacteria bacterium RIFCSPHIGHO2_01_FULL_52_14 | reverse complement strand
AATAGGATGCGATCGTAACCACCAGGCCGATATAGTTGACGATCCTGACGTCATAGCGGGACGGCCGAAGCAGTTGATACGCAATGATGAGGACCAAAACCGGTACGAGCCATGCACCCATACCGAAAACTTTTCCCAAAAACGTGACGAGTGCGTCGCCGACGGAACCGGTTGCGTGAAAAAAAGAAAGCAGCGTAATGAACGCAACGGTAAATATAATGACGATGGCGATCCCGCGCTTGGTTTCAGGAGGCAGAGCGAAATGGCGCGTTGTCGGTAAGCTGCGGTTGCGGCGGACGCGCCTCCGGATTTGCGAACGGTTATTGAGCATAGATGACTCTTATTTTAGCATGAAAAGTTGATAAAATAAAGGGTTTATGACTTAAAAGTCGAGAATTATTT
>MHKK01000048.1:4952-8394 GCA_001818365.1 Candidatus Komeilibacteria bacterium RIFCSPHIGHO2_01_FULL_52_14 | reverse complement strand
AGGCAGCCGTCGGTCTTGTTGGTACGCCTGCACTTACCTTTACTTCAGACCTTGATACCGGTCTGTATCAAAGCGCAGCCAACTTCTTAGATTTTTCTGTTGGCGGTACCCAGGAACTTTCCATGACACAAACCACCTCGACTTTCTCCGACTCAGGCGTGTTTAATACCAACGTACTGGTCATAAACGCCAATGAGAACAGGGTAGGGATAGGAACGGCATCTCCTTCAACAACCTTTGGGGTACTGGGTGACAGTAGATTCAATGGCGCTGTTACCGTTGCCGGTGTCCTCACAGTCGACAGCTGCGTTGGTTGCGGCGGCGGATTACCGCAGATGGTGACAGCGATAAATGCGAACAACGCCAGCTGGACAGACCTAGATTCTACGGAGTTATGGGTGACTGACGCCAACCTGCAAATCACCGTTTCTGCCGGAAGTGAAGTTCTGGTGCTTGCCTCATTTATTACGACAGCAATCGATCCTGGCGCAAACGAGTCTAACTTGGGCGCCCGCATAGATCAGGAGGGAGCGGGCGCTACGTCGGATTGTGCCGATACCAATAACGTCGGAATCATTGTGGGCGGCTCCGGTTCGGTTATCGCAGCGAACGATCCCGCATTCACTATCAGCGGTAGCGCCGCTTTCGTCGATTCAAGCACGAGCGCAGGTGGGACGTTCGAATATGAAGTGTGCGTCGATGCAACCTCTACTGTCCATACCGGCGCTTCGTGGGTCGCGGACAACATATCACTTACCCTGTATGAGGTGAATGACGCCGGAGACTTGGCTGAAATATATCCGACCAACGACGTCACCATTAACATGGGTGATGTCGTGAGTATTGACCCGACATTCCTCAATGGCGTTCGGAAGAGCTCTGGGGCGTATGACCGGAATGCCCTTGGTGTTGTTTCGACCAAGCCGGCATTGGTCATCGGCAGCAAGGGTGAGCAAGGCGCAAACGGCGTTCCTGTTGCTTTGTCCGGTCGTGTGCCTGTGAAAGTCACGAATGAAAACGGTTCTATCAAGCCGGGAGATGTGCTCACCTCATCGTCGATCCCTGGCGTTGCGATGAAAGCAACTAAAGCAGGTACGATCCTGGGTGTCGCACTTGAAGCATATGAGGACGAAGGTGTGGGAACGGTCATGACGTTCGTAAAGACAGGTCAATATAGCGGTGCCAATCTTCGGGATATCCTTGAGGCACCGGTAAACACGATAGACGGCCAGCCGACGGAGAACGATTTCGGAAAGCGGGTTTTGAATCAATTCATAAAGCTGAACGGCCAGGAGGTGAGTACGAGTACGGCAACCTCAACCGTCGATATGTCGGAAATTTATGCGGACCGGATCGCTGCGGCACTTGAAATTATCGCGCCTCGAGGTCTCTATGAGGGGCTGGTCGTCGATTACGTAGAATCTCTGAAGGATATTATCGCTTTCAGGAGCGATGTTGAATTCTTCGGCAGGCCGTACTTTAATGCCGATACGGCCGGCTATGCGAAGATTTCCGAAGGGGACAGCTCCGTCCTTGTCAGCTTTGGCCAGGAATACTTGGCCCAGCCGATCGTGAACGTGAATATTGCGCTTGAGGGAGCGTCATCCACGGAAGCAATTACCGATACCGATGCGTCGCTCGATGCCGAGCTTTTGTTCCAAAATGATATCAGGTATATCGTTGCGAAGAAAACGACCTGGGGCTTCGTGATACAGCTCAACAAACCGGCGCCGCAGGATATCATCTTCAACTGGCTCGCGCTCGCGGTTAAAGATGCGAAGACATTCACCTCGGTCGCTGGTTATAGTACCCAGGCCGAATCTCCGGCAACCGAACCGTCGAGCGATCAGCCGCAGGATACTACAGTTGAACCGCCGCCAGCAGATAGCTCCGTGACGACGCCAAGTTCAGAGCCGACGACAGAAGAGCCACTTTCGCCGTCTGAGCCGCCTGCGACAGATACGCCAACAGAACCAGCGCCGACAGAGGAGCCGGCTTCGGAGCCAGTTCCATCCGAAGAGCCGGCTGCAGAACCGGTCACAGAACCGACTCCGGTCGAGTCGCAGCTGCCGGCCCCGCCTCCCGACACGAGCCAATCAGATACAACGGCACCGGAAGTATCCACAGGAACGACACCTTGAAATCAGCAAGGCATCTTGCTATACTTTTCGTATCATAATAAGCTAGGTAATAGAGTATTCTATGGCAGACACCAGAAGCACAACCGTGCAAAAAAGCTCCGGTACACGGTACCCGATCGTGGTGATCGTTCTCTTATTGCTTGCTATCGGTTCCGGAGCGATGGCATTCTCCTATAAGTCACAGCTGCAAGCGCTGAAAGCAAACCCGCAAAAGGCCGCTCAGGAAGAAACCAGGGAGCTTATCGCAAGGGTAGGTAAACTGATCGTGCTTCCCTCAGACGAGGAACCGACGATCGCGACCGTTGCAGATCCGGAGAAGCTCAAGGACCAGCCGTTCTTTGCTAAAGCGAAAGCCGGTGACCGGGTCCTTATCTATACCAATGCCCGAAAGGCGATTCTCTACGATCCGGTTTCAAACAAGATTATCGAGGTCGCGCCGGTGAATATCGGTAACGCACAAGCTCCGCAGCCGGCACCAGCACCGGAACCAACGCCAGCGCCAGAGCCGAGCACACCGTAAGCCGGTATTCGTTGGAACGTATTCTATTCCCCGCCTCGCAGGAGGCGGGGAATTTTGTTATTGATATGACGACGTGAAGAGTGAATGCCCTTTAGCGCTTCGTCATTGCGAGCCCCGCTCAGCCATCAGCCAACTGGCTGAGGCGGAGAGGGGCGTGGCAATCCCCGTGATAGTCAGAAAAGAACATCGGGATTGCTTCACCGCCTGCTGGCGGTTCGCAATGACAGAGGATGCCTTGCCTCGCAGGGAGTGGGGAATTTTGTTATAGTACAGGTGCTCATGTATATCTTCCGGACACGGTTTTTCCGTTATAGCATATTTTTTCTCACTGCCGTGACGATGGCGACGGCGGTGTTTGCTACTGATTATTCGTCAAACAGCTTCATCGTTAAAGACCCGGTGCTTGACACGGGCTCCACGTCCACATCTGCGACGAATTTTGGATTGGGGCAGTCGCTCTCGCAAACGGCGATCGGAAAGTCGACTTCGACAAATTTTCAGGTATGGAGCGGGTTTCAATACTTCTTCAAGGTAAAGACCAACACGCTGACGCCGACCGCCGGTTCGGGTCAGGTTTCATTGTCGTGGACCGTGCCGGTAACGTATCTTGGCGTTGCCGTGGGAGGATATGAGGTCGGAACCGGCGTCGCATCGGGATCCTATACATTTGAAAACGTCGGAAACGTGACGAGCTTTGTAAAAACCGGACTTACCAACGGAACGACCTACTATTTTAAGGTCAAAGCAAAAACAGCCAACGGCACGTTTCTCGTTTTTTCCA
>MHKK01000048.1:0-4931 GCA_001818365.1 Candidatus Komeilibacteria bacterium RIFCSPHIGHO2_01_FULL_52_14 | reverse complement strand
GGGAGGAGGAGGCGGTGGCGGTGGAGGCGGCGGGGCACCATCGCAGCTAGGAGGCGGGACTTCGATCACGTTCAACGGACTGGCATCACCGGGGGCAAGCGTCGTGGTTCTCCGGGACGGTGTTATTGCCGCACGGACCACCGCTGATGCGCAGGCAAACTTTACCTCGACACTTTCGGGACTTTCGAGCGGCGTTTATTCATTCGGTTTTTATGCGGAGGATACGCAAGGGATCCGGACCTATACCCTAAGCTATGTCCAGACGATAACGGGCGGCATTGCATGGACGGTTGACGGTATCTTTCTTTCGCCGAGCATGGGAGTGAGCCACGTGCTCATCAGGCAAGGGGAGACGATTCAGTTATTTGGCATTACCGTACCCGGATCAGTGGTGAGCGTCTATATCAACTCGCTTCAAGAATTTACTGAGAATGTGACGGCGCTCGCGACCGGTGCTTGGTTTAAGGATTTTAACACCGACGTCCTTGAGATAGGGCCACATAGCTCAAGGTCGCAGGCGCAGCAAAAGCAACTACTCTCACCGTTAAGTGCGGCGGTTGAGTTTCATGTGGGAGATCGGTCTGTTCGTGCCCCCACAGGCGGGCGCACGATCACCGGTGATTTGAATGAAGATGGAAGAATAAATATTGTTGATTTCTCCATTTTGCTCTTCTACTGGAACCAGACAAATCCGAAAAATGCAGGAGCCGACATTAACGGGTCAGGAAGGGTTGATCTCACTGATTTTTCTATCCTACTGTATCACTGGACCGGATAGGGATAGAAAATAGAAAGTAGAAAATAGTAAATAGAAGCAGAATAATGGGAACAAAGTCATTCAAAGATTTGATAGTCTGGCAGAAGGCAAAACAGCTGGCAGTTTTGATTTATAAGCTAACGGAGAGCTTCCCGAAGTCTGAACTCTATGGTTTGACGAATCAAATGAGGAGAGCAGCGATTTCCATTTCCTCTAATATTGCGGAAAGTTACCATAGGTTTCATAAAAAAGAAAAACAGCAAATGCTAGCGATAGCATTTGGATCAGGATCGGAACTTGAAAGTCAGATTGAGATAGCTAAGGTGTTATTTCCTGGCGACAATTTTTCTGAGGCCGAGAAACTACTACAAGAAGTTCAAAAAATATTGAATAATTTTTTGACGAAATCATGAAATTTTTCAGATCGATCATTCTATTTTCTACTTTCTACTTTCTACTTTCTTACATTCCTGCGCATGCTGCAACCCTCTACGTCCAATCTGCACAACAGGTTGTGTATGCCGGACAGACGTTTGTTGTTGACTGGTTCATTGATACGCAGGGCGAGATCCTCAATGCTGTTGATCTGAAGCTACACTTTACTCCGGAGACGCTTGAGGCAACCGAGGCAAGCAGTGGCAACTCGCTTGTCACCCTTTGGGTACAGCAGCCGGTATTTTCCAATGCCGATGGAACCATAACACTTACGGGCGGCGTGCCTGCAGGGTTTACAGGCGAACATGTGCCTGTGGTACGAACTGTCTTCCGGGCAAAATCGCCTGGTCAGGCGCGGATTACCATGGATGAGGCCTCGCAGGTCTTGCGCAATGACGGCACCGGTTCGCCGGTGCAGCTTGTCTTTCAGGTGGTCAGCTTCCCCGTTCTTGATGCCTCGCTCCAACCGATGGTGATTACCTCACCCACACACCCCGATCAGGATGATTGGTCTACGACCAACCGCGCGGTTATCCGGTTTGAACCGGCCCCGGGCGAGAAGTACAGTTACAGTTTTAGCTCGAACCTCGATAGTATTCCTGATACTGTCGTGGACGAGATCAGGCCCGAGTATGTGTACGAAAACCTGCCGGACGGCATCTATTACTTTAAGCTTAATTCGCTTCTGAACGCCGAAAGCTGGCAAGAAGCGGCAGTTTTCCGCGTGCAGATCGATCGCACTCGTCCCGAAATCCTCTCTCCTGCGCTGGTTGATGACCCAGCTGGCTCACGCAGTGCCAAGTTATTAACATTTCTTTCTCTTGATAAAACCTCAGGAATGTTACATAATAGAATAAGGGTCGGGACGCTCGGCACTTGGCAGATTACGTCACAATCATACGGACGTATTTCGCGGCCTTTTGTCGGTGACACGATTGCAATCGAAGCTATTGATCGAGCTGGTAATACTCGTCGTGTCATTCTCCGGTATCCCGGCGGCATACCATTATCGCAGTTCCTCCTGGTTGTGCTCGTTTTAATCATAGGAGGGACAGCTTTCTATTACCATCGGCGTCGCAAAAAAATAAAATAAAATGAGGCATTACGTAATCAGAGGCGGTGCACTGCTGGTAGCTTTTTTGTTTCCCCTATTTGTTCACGCCGCCCGGTTGTATCTCACCCCCGCATCGGGCACTTTTCCGGTTGGATCCACGATAACCGTCCAAGTACGCGTCAACAGCGAAGGAGAGGCGGTTAATACAGCCGAAGCGAATATTGTTTTTACGGGAGATACGATCCAATTGGTCGACGTCGAGGGTGGCGACGTCTTTTACCTATCTGCTCCTGGCTCGCCGGCAAAAACAGCGACCAGTGCTTATTTCGGCGGCGGGTTGCCAACCCCGGGGTTTACCGGCACGGCAGGGAACTTAGGAACCATGACTTTCCGGGTTGTACGCGAGGGAACGGCATCCCTCTCTATTACGAACGGCAAGGTACTCTTAAACGACGGCATCGGTACCAACGCGTTGAGCGGCACTGCCGGTGCCCGCTTTACGATCACCCCTCCGCCGGTTGGCGCGCCCGCGGTAACGTCGGTGACGCATCCGAATCCGGAGGCATGGCATACGCAGACCGATGTTGAGCTCTCCTGGAATCGTCCAACGGGAGCATACGGATTTAGCTACGAGCTCGATGATAAGCCGGATACGGTCCCGGATGCGGCACTCGAGACGACGAATGAAACGAGCAGGCGCTATAACGATCTTGCCGACGGTGTCTGGTTTTTCCATATCAGGGCACGCAGGCAAGCGGTAGGCCAGTTTGGCCTGACCACGCACTTTCGCATCCAGATCGACACGATGCAGCCCCGTTTCTTTGAGATCACGATGATCGGGCAGGCGGACCTCAAGGATGTGACGCGCACGCCAACTGTTGCGTTCGAAGCGAAAGACGATCTGTCCGGCATCGATCATTACGATATTTTTTTGGATGAACAGCTGACCCTATCTGGGGTAAAGGCCCCGTATTCATTTGGTAAAATTCAGTCAGGGCCGCACATTATTAAGGTTATCGCCTACGATAAAGCCAGCAATAGCCGTACCACGGCGTTACCTGTCATTATCACGAGCCCTATTGATGCACAGCGGATCGTATCGACTCCTCTTTACGCACTGGTACTTGTCAACATCGCTATTTTTATTTCCATTATCTTCGTCGCCTGGCTTTTGCTCCACCACCATAGTCGACAAATCGAGCGGATTTCTGATGAGGTCGGAGACCTCCAAAAAGATATTGACCAGAGTCTCACGAAAATGAAAGTGGGCATTAGCCGCCGTATTTTAAACCTACTTTCTCGTGCGCCGACAAGGGAGTTCGAGGAGAAGGTGCAGCATGCATTGACGGATGTTGCTGCGGGCGTGAACGCGATGGAGGAGAAAATTGATGCGGACATGGGAGATCTGAAGGAGGCGACAAAGGGAAAGACCCCGGATCTGCCGCCAAAGAGTGGCGATTCGAGGACGCTGCCACGACAGTAAACAGCGTTGGGTTGCCCACATCATCCCGCTCTGCGGGATTCGTGGGATCCGCCTGCTATCGCCATGCGAAGCATTGGCGGGCAGGGATTCTTCGTCATCTTTCGGGTTTCTCAGAATGACAAAGGTGGACGCGATACTTTTTTGTTTGAGAACGGCCATAATTAATGGTACAATGAAGCCCGATCGCCATGAAAAGCAACGGAGAAACCATTCGAAAACTCGCGAAGCTCATCCGGTACTACTGCCTGGTCTCGACGACGAAAGCAGGATCGGGTCATCTCACGTCATCTCTTTCCGCAGCCGATCTTATGGCGACGCTTTTTTTTGGCGGTTATTTTCGTTTCGACCCCAAACACCCGCAGTACCCCGGTAATGACCGTCTGATTTTTTCCAAAGGGCATGCGTCGCCGTTATTCTACGCGCTCTGGGCTGCCACCGGAGCAGTATTGGAGCGCGAGCTTATGACATTGAGAAAGTTTTCGAGCCGGCTGGAGGGACATCCCACCATGCGTTTTCCGTTTACGGAAGCCGCAACCGGATCGTTAGGTCAGGGGCTTTCGATAGGAGTCGGCATGGCGATAGCCGGGCAGCACATACAGCGGACACAGTCCCGCACCTTCGTACTTTTGGGTGACAGCGAAATGGCGGAAGGCTCGGTGTGGGAGGCGATCCAGCTTGCGGCGCACTACAAGCTTCACAACCTGGTGGGCATCATCGACGTCAACCGGTTGGGGCAGAGCGGGGAAACGATGTACGGACACGATCTTTCAGCGTATAAACGGCGGGTTGCCGCGTTCGGATGGGACGTTCTTGTCGTTGACGGGCATTCGGCCGAGAATATCTCGCTTGCCTATAGCGAAGCACTCCGTTCTCCTACAAAACCGGTCATGATAATCGCGAAGACGATCAAAGGCAAAGGCGTGCCGTTCCTTGAGAACAAGGACGGTTGGCACGGCAAGGCGCTGTCACAAGAGGAGCTCCGGGACGCTCTCGTGATTCTGGGACCGGTTGACCGGTCGATGCGGGGAAGCGTATCACGTCCTCCTCGCACGAGTGTCCGGCTCGCCAAAGCGCGCGCAAAGCAGGGAAAGGTTTATCAGAGCGGGGACAATGTTTCGACGCGCGCCGCGTACGGGGATGCGTTGGTAGCGTTGTATCCCAAAGCTCCGGAGCTCGTTGCACTGGACGGGGAGGTTTCCAAC
>MHKK01000047.1:11469-20417 GCA_001818365.1 Candidatus Komeilibacteria bacterium RIFCSPHIGHO2_01_FULL_52_14 | reverse complement strand
TTTCTCCTGCTGAGCGTTCGACCATGGCGCATAGAGAAAATCCGCTCCGAGGAGATCGTATTTCCAAAGATGATACGCGATGTCCTTGCCGGTATAGGTCACGGTTCCGTCCGACTTCACGATGACCTTGTCGGGACTGTGGTCGGCATCGCCTTGTTCCGTCGGATTCTTGATAACCCAGCATCCTGCATTTTTCCCCTTGGTTTCCTTAATAAAATCTTTCGATTTCTTCAGGAGCTCGAATGCTTTCCCCCAAAAGTGCATCGCCACGATGTGACTTTCCCAAACCAGCAGGTCGTAGTCGATGGAAAACTGTCCCATGGTCCATAAATGATCGCGCAAGACATCGACGGCCATCGCATGCACGCTCTTCGCCGTTGCACTCGCGGGCTCTTCCAGCTCCTGGAGAATCAGGGCCCGCTTTTGGAGCAGCTTCGGCTGCTCCTCATACGTTTCGTTTATCTCCGTGTAAACGCGCCAGCAAAAATGATCGTACTTCTCTCCGTCCTGGCGCTTCACATCCTTCAGCTCCTTCAATCCGAGAAACGTATCAACAACCTGCACGCCGGTATCGTCAACGTAATACTGGACTTCCGTAGTAAATCCTGCGCGCCGGAGCACTCGATTGATAACGTCGCCCAAAACGGCATTCCGCAGATGCCCGATATGCATCGCCTTGTTCGGGTTCACATTCGTATGCTCGATAACGATTTTTTGCTTCTGCTTGGGGAACGAATCGAGACCGCTTACCAATTTTTTCAGCGAAGACAGCAGAAACGCCGGTTTGAGGAAAAAATTCACGAAACCCGGAGCCGCAACGACAACCTTCTCGAACGCCATTTCGTTCCGCAGTTCCGCCGCCAGTTTCTCGGCAAGCTGCATCGGGTTCTCATTCCGTTGCTTGGCGACGATGAGAGCGAGGTTCGTGGAAAGATCGCCGTGCTCCTTGGCAGTCGGCACTTCAACCCGGACGGGTGCTTTGAGCGATCCGAACACGCGGCTGCCGGCTTTGGCCACGTGTGTGGTAACAATCTCGATGATATCGAACACCATGACCCCAGTATAGAGGTTTTGGGGTGCTCATTCAATGGGCGGGCGAGGTAATAACTATTCAGCGTTTATCTCACGGGGTATACTGAGCGCATGGACCTCGCGCGCAACAAAAAGGCCTATTTTAACTACCAGGTGCTCGAAACATTCGAGGCCGGTATCGTGCTGTCCGGGGCGGAAGTCAAGGCGGCAAAAGAAGGGCGCGTTACTCTTGATGGCGCCTATGTCCGCATCCAGGGAGGCGAGGCATGGCTTATCAACGCGACGATCGCACGCTACTCCAAGAGCGGTGCCGATCAGTCAAATTACGTTCCGGACCGGAACCGAAAGCTGCTGTTGACCAAGCGGGAGATAGAAAAAATCGCCGGCAGCTTGGGCCAGAACGGCTTGACAGTGGTGCCTCTTTCAGTGTACAGTTCGAGACGTTTAGTTAAAATAAAAATAGCTCTCGCGCGGGGCAAACGCACCATTGACAAACGAGAGGCCATCAAGGAAAAGGATTACCGAAGACGGTTGAACGCGCGCGTCAGACGGTAATTGCACGGGGATGTTTCAAAGTTGATGGCACGTACCAAACGAGAACAGCACGCCTAGTACCAGAGCTAGTCAAAGCTGGACTGCAGAAATGCAAAGAACTTAGTTGCGAAAGTTGCAAACCTTTTCAAGGTTCCAGCGTTCGCATCCGTTGTTGCATAATAGTGTAACAACCGCTCCTCCGTCCGCGTCCGACGGCCGGAACGGGTGTCATCTTTCGGACCCGATCGCATGTTTCGCCACATGAGCGTGCGCATCGGTACTTTCAGTGGCTCGGATAACGGCGCCGGTCAGTGGGCTCAATCGTTGTCTTAAATCAATGCGCTGACTACGCGTTGTAGACGTTTTCGCACGGTCGTTGCCAGACAGGGGTGCGATGCCCCTCATCTCCACCACTCGACTCACCGCTTTCAAGCGGTTCGCTCGCCGTTCGAGGCCCTGAGGGCTTCTCAGGCCCGAATGGGTGGTCTTCGGCTCTCACTTTGTTCGAGCCTACGACCGTGGTGCTATAGTAGTGAGTCGAGTGTCCCGAGCGTAGCCGAGGGACATTCGTTGTGGCTACAAGTTTCAAGCCATTCATCGGTTCTTCTTCAAAAGGAAGCAGAATCAATGAATACCCTCATATGCATGAGGGTCCGGGAATTATTATTAAATCATAAGACAATACACAGACGTTTTCACGCGACGCAGCAGACCGCGCAAAAGCGATACCGCGTCAACCAGTGGATCAACTCGCCCGAGATCATGGTCATCGATGAAGATGGATCGAACCTCGGCCGAATGCGAACCGCACAGGCTCTTTCGCTTGCACACGAGCGCGAACTCGACCTCATAGAGGTTTCTCCGCTCGCTCAACCGCCGGTTTGCCGAATCATGAATCTGGGGAAATGGCAGTACCTGCAGTCGCAAAAAATAAAAAGGCAAAAGACGCTTGAAACGAAGATCATCCGGCTCTCATTCAAGATAGCCGAGCATGATCGCCAGGTGCGCATTGCTCAAGCGCTCAAATTTTTAACGAAAGGACACAAAGTTAAAATAGAGATGCGCCTTCGCGGTCGCGAACAGGCGTTCGTACAGCAGGCGAAGGAAAACATCCACCGTTTTATCACCGATATTGCCGTACCGACCGTGACGGAACAAGACGTGAACCGGATGGGTAACACCTTGAGCGCACAAATAGTGAAGAAGTAACGATAAAACAACGAATCATGAAATTGAAAACACGAAAATCCGTCCGCAAACGGATCAAAATAACGGGAACAAAAAAAATCCGCATCCGGGCAGGCGGACAGGATCATTTTAACGCGCGCGAATCGGGGAAGGTGACGATCAATAAGCGCCGAGACAAAATTCTGTCGAAGTCGAATGCGAACCATATCAAGCGCACAATCCCGTATCTCTAATTGAGTATTTGAAAAAGCAAATCGTATGCCACGAGTCAAACGAGGAATGATGCATGCCAAGCGGCGCCGGAATCTCCTGAAACTGGCCAAAGGATACCGCTGGGGAAGAAAAAGCAAGATCAAGCTCGCGAAGGTCGCCGTCGTCAAAGCCGGCGTGTATGCCCGCAGGGATCGACGGGCAAAGAAAGGAAATTTCCGAGCGCTCTGGAACTTGAAAATTAATGCTGCCCTGCGCGAGCAGAATATGAGCTACTCGCGATTTATCGGAATGCTCAAGAAAGCGAACATCACGCTTGATCGGAAGATTCTCGCCGAGCTTGCGGAACACGAGCCGTCGACATTCAGCGCTCTGGTTAACGCCGTCCGCTCGTAAGAACAGACAAAATTCACGATAAGCCCCGCTCACTGCGGGGCTTTAGTAATGCTGCCGCAAGCAGCGCCCCCGTAAAATCGATACAGACATCGAGAACGGCCGGATGCCGCCCTGAAACGAATCCCTGATGCAGCTCATCCGACATGGCGTATGCGAGAGTTATCAGCATCGCCGTCAGTACCCGATTTTTTTGCTTCTCGAGCGCCTGCCAGAGAAAAAAATACAGCACGGCGTATTCGCCCGCATGAACCGATTTTCTCAGGAGCGTGTCCCAAAGAGTCGGCAGGGGACTCCGCAGATCGTGAAACGACGAGAGAAAAAAAATAAGCGCCATCCAGGCGACCGTACACAACCACCACGTTCGCTTATTCATGGGTTATACGAGCTCGACAAAACTCACGCCGAGAAGCTCTGTTTCCTTATACCGGGTATCCGCAACGCGCTCATACATCATGAGCTGTTGGAAAAGTTTTATGGTTCCGACCGGTGCAATCAGCCGCCCGCCGATCGTCAGCTGCCGTAAGAGGGTATCGGGAACATTCTCGGGTGAAGCGGACAGCATGATCTTATCGAATGGTGCCTCCTCGGGAAGTCCGCCCTTACCGTCGCGTAATCGGCATACGACATTTTTGTAATGCAGGCGGGCAAGCGTTTTTGCGGAACGCTCATAGAGCTCCGGAACAATCTCGATCGAATAGACCTTTGCGGCAAGGAGCGAGAGTACGGCCGCCGCGTAGCCCGAACCGGTCCCCACCTCCAGTACGCGATCGGTTGCTTTCACGCCAAGTTGCGAAATCATGTAGGCGACGATATAGGGCTGGGAAATCGTCTGTCCGTAGCCGATCGGAAGCGGATAATCCTCGTACGCGCCGGATACATCCTGCGGCAACACAAACTCCTCACGCGGTATCTGCCGGAATGCCTCCAGGACCCGTTTGTCTTTTATGCCGCGTTGCTCCAATTGCTCCCGTATCATTCGCTCGCGGACGGCTGCATGTTCTGCTGCTGATGCAAACATAGTGCTCCTCCATTGTACCGCGTGACCGACGAACTGAAAAGGTTATGATCGCTGCGGCAAAGCGTCTATCTTGTAGGCGAGAATAAAGTCGTTCTCCGAAAGGCCTTTGACGGCATGTGTGGAGAGCTCGATGCCGACGCGGCCCCATCCGAGAGTCAGGTCCGGATGATGACCTTCGTTTTCCGCAAGCGCACCGATCGCGTCAACAAAGCCGAGCGCCGTGCGAAAATTGGGAAATGTGTACCGCTTGCCGATGCTCAATCCGTCGGGAGCAAGCTCCCAGCCGGGAACCGCGCGAAGATAGTTTTCGGCCTTTTTGCGATCGAACGGTTCAACACCGCCTTCACAGGGCACACATTTTTTATGCCCCAGATCGAGCGGGGTATGGGGCTGCTTTTGATCGTTTTTTTTCATACGATGAAACAATACGTTTATAAAACTCTAAAGCAAGGATAATGATTATCGAAACAAGAAGCAAGAGCGAGAACTCGGCGATCGACAAAGCCGAAAGGCCGAATACATCACGCAGCGGTTGAATGAAAATGACGCCGATCTGCAAAAAAAACGAAGCGACGATCGAAACCGTCAAAAGAGGGTTCGAAAACCAGCCAAGCGAAAAAATCGAATGACGCAGTGAACGCATATTCAGAGCGTTGAAAAGCTGAAAAAATACCATGAGCGTAAAAGCCATGGTTTGCGCTTTACGGGGATCGAATCCGACGAAGAGTTTAAAGGTTGCGGTCGTCGCGACGGCCATAATAAGAACGACGATCACGATAAAAGGAAGCGCGTCACGGGAAAGAATGGACGTTTGCACGCGACGCGGCGGTTCAGACATCAGATCGTCGTGCTCCGGTTCGGCCGCAAGCGCCACGTTGGGGACGCCGTCCGTGATGAAATTTATCCATAGAATCTGTAATGCGGTGAACGGCAGTGCGTCGGAAAAAGCCATGCTCGCCAAAATCGTCATGATCTCAGCAAGGCCCGTCGTTATCATGTAGTAGCTCGTTAAACGGATATTCGCGAAGATCAAACGACCCTGCTCGATCGCTTTCAGAAGCGACTGAAAATTGTCGTCCTGCAGGACGATGTCCGCCGCTTCCCGCGCAACGTCGGTACCGATGGTCCCCATGGCAATACCGACGTTCGCTTTTTTAAGAGCCGGCGCATCGTTCACGCCGTCCCCTATCATGGCGACGACGTTCCCCATGGCCTGCAGTTGCGAGATGAGCTGCAGCTTTGCATCGGGCGTCATACGGGCAAAAACTCGTGCAGTCAACAACTTCTCTCGGAGCTGTGCGTTCTCCATACTCGCGAGCTGCTGCTCGGTCAGCACGTATTCACGCCCGTCGGAGGCCCGGAGCAATCCGACGCTCTTGCCGATGGCGAGTGCCGTGTCGGCATGGTCGCCGGTCGCCATCATAACGGTAATCCCCGCCTTCTGTGCTTCTGCAACGACCGCGGCGACGTTAGGCCGGAGCGGATCAATAATCGCTATCAAACCGACAAAAATAAAATTGTGCAGGAGGTCGGGAGTTATCTGAGTTACTTTTTCAGGTACGCGTTTATAACCGCATGCGACGAGGCGCATCGCCTGCTTGGTGAGCCGTTCGATCTCCTGATGCAACCGGGCACGATCGGGTGCTTCAAGCAATTTTTTTCCTCCGGAGCTCAAGTAGTGCTTGGCACCGGCAAGCACGACTTCTTCGCTGCCGATCACGTAGATCTCCCGCTCGGGGCGCGTGACCAGAACTCCCTGCGTCCGCGTCTCCTGGGCAAACGGCATATAGTCGATGGCATTATGATGTGCCGAGACAACGTCCTTGGCAAAACCGGCTTTTTGCGCGAGCACGACAAATGACGCCTCGGTCGGATCACCGGCAACTTCGTACCGATCGCCTTCCAGATGCACCGACGCGTTATTGCACAGCGCGGCGATCGTCAAAAGTTTCTTGAGCACGAGATCATGAAGCGGGTCTATGACTGCACCGTCACGGTAGAAAAGCCCCTTGGGCTGCCATCCGTCGCCGCTTACCTCGATGATTCGTTCGACGGTGAGCAGCGTCCTGGCCGTCATGGTGTTCTGCGTGAGCGTACCGGTTTTGTCCGTCATGATGATCGACGTGACCGCAAGATCCTCAATGACCGGCATGTGCCGGACGACGGCACGCTGTTGCGCCATGCGGTATGCACCGATGGCGAGCACGATGGCAAGAATCGCAGGCAGGCCTTCCGGGATGGTCGATACCAAACTTGCAACCGAAAAAACAAAGACATCCATGAGCGGCAAACCGCGGAATACGTACCCGATGACGAACGTTGCACTTGCCGCAACGAACGAAACGATGCCGAGCTGCAATGCGAGCTGATTGGTCTTCGATTGAAAATGCGTCATGCCACGTTCCGCCGTTGAAACCGTGTGCGCAATTCCGCCCAGCATGGTAGTGCTTCCGGTACCGACAACGAGCGCGTTCGCCGATCCGCTTACAACCAGTGTTCCCATCCATACCATGTTCGTCCTGTCGGCAAGGGGGCTGCCCAGGCTGAGCGAGCGCGAATGCTTCTCGACGGGAAACGATTCCCCCGTCATGGACGATTCCTGCGTCTTAAACTCGCGGCAGTGAATAATCCTTGCGTCCGCGGGCACGCGATCGCCGGAGCGAAGCAGGATAATGTCGCCGGGAACGAGATCCCGGGCAGGGACAACGTCCGTTTCACGGTTGCGCAGAGCCGTTGCTTTCGGTTCGATGAGAGTCGACAAGGCCTGGACCGTACGTTCCGCACGATTTTCTTGCACGAAGCCAATGAAAGCGTTCAGGAATACGATCCCGAGTATAACCGATCCGTCAACGATTTTAGACGAAAAAAACGAGATGAACGACGCGGCGAACAGAATATAGATAAACCAGCTCCTGAACTGACGAATAAAAATGAGGAGAGGATAAATTTTTTTCGTCGCGGGCAGTTCGTTCAATCCGCTTCGTGTTCTGCGCTCTTCTGCTTCTTTATTCGTGAGACCTTTTTCGGTTGCGCGCAGCTCTTTCAATACGGCTTCGATTGTTTTCGCATGAGCTTCATCGAGTAGCATATCGACAGTAAGTATAGCAGGGTCTTGCCTGCGTTCACAGAGTGGTTTTCGATTTCACGTTCGCAGTAAAAGCCAACAAAGCAACAAGTGCTGTCAGAATAACGCCATAGCCGATCGTAAACGTTAAGAAATATTCACCAGGGAAGGCGCGAATGATGCGGTCGGTCGCTGGATCCAGGAGCCAGAAATCGTTTGCAAACAGGAATCGATGCATCGCCGTAAAGATCGAGTCGAAAAAAATCAGACACACGACCGATCCTACTCCTATCCCGATGAGTGACGTAACGGATGCGCGATATATGGCGCGGACGAACCTGGGTGATTTTCGAAGAACAAATGTCAACAGAAAAAAGACGGCAAAAGCCACGAATGCGACGGTTTCAATTTCCCGAAAAATCCGTTTGACGTCAGTCATATGCAGCCGCTCGCGCTCTGAAAATAATTCAGGAGCAAGAACCCTGTCGGTAAAAAGATAATCGGCGACCAGACGTCTTGTCAGTTTGTGTTCGGACGCGTTATCTAAGTCGATGCCCGTACTCGCAACGATCAGATGCTCATACCAACCGCTTCGCGCAAGAAACAAAAAGGAGGAGGTCGCGAGCGCAACAATGCAGAAAATCCCCGCAACGACGCCTAATAGATTTTCGCGCACAAAAACCTTAGCTCCCCTCTTTTGTTATGTCCGAAGCTGCCTGTTTCTGATCCTCGCGGACGGACCGGCTACGCGACCGGATCACTTCAATAATCGCGGGCAAGAATGAGGTCAGTACGATCACAAGCACAATCGGCAAAAGATATTTATCCGGGTCCGGAAGCACTCTGCCGAGATAATAACCCAAGAGCGGGATACCGATTGCCCAGATCACGGCACCGATAATATTGTAAGAAAGGAAAGCCCTGTAGGGCATCGAGCCGACACCTGCGAGAATTGGGGCAAAAGTGCGTACAATAGGAATGAACCTCGCCAGAACGATGGTTTTGCCGCCGTATTGTGCGAAATATTTTTTTGTTTTATCGATATATTCCTGCTTAATAAAGCGCGGGCGCCGGGGAGAAAGAATCCAGTCGCCGACCCTGCGTCCAAACCAATAGCCGACGCTGTCGCCGACAACGGCCGCGGTAAAAAAAAGCGCGATAAGTGCCGCAATATTAAAGTAGCCCTGTGATGCAAGAAAGCCGGCGGTAAAAAGCAGACTGTCACCGGGGAGAAAGAATCCGAAGAAAAGTCCGGTCTCTGCAAAAATCACAGCCGTTGCGCCAACATAGCCGATAGTTTGAATGATTGATGTGAGATCGAACATATTTATTTTTGCCTGCCACCCGTAGCTTTCCGGAGGTCCGACGAAGCCTCAGCGAAGTCGGAAGCGAAGGGTGGTGCCTCCAGTAGCCCGCCCGCCATAGCTCGCCGCTCAGGCGTAGCGGGCGGGGAATCGTCCGCTCCATCGCGAGCGGATCCCTGCCCGTCTGCATGCGCAGCGGACA
>MHKK01000047.1:0-11447 GCA_001818365.1 Candidatus Komeilibacteria bacterium RIFCSPHIGHO2_01_FULL_52_14 | reverse complement strand
CGGGGATGTCGCGGAAACCCTCTTAAGTGGCGCGGCTGGTCCCGCTCTGCGGGACGACCTTCCTTACATGAAGCTGATGCTCAACTCCCACAATGTCGTGGTGCCTCCAGTAGGAATCGAACCTACACTTCAGGTACCGGAAACCTGCGTTCTATCCATTATACTATGGAGGCATAGGTCAGGCACAAGTATAGCACGGCCTTTCAAATCTATAAAAAAAAATCAAAAAAAGGCCGAAATATTTGACTTTTTCGAAAAATTGTGCTAAAATGCATCTATAAATAGCTAAAGTTAGCAAAAATGATCCCGACCTTGCGATATATCACAAGGTAGCGGGGCGGGTTCTTTAAGAAGGGTGTCGGCTCCGCCGACAAAAATTTACAAAGCCCTCCATCCTAGCAGCACGCTGCTAAGGATTCCGGGCATCTTAAATAAAAACAAAAAGTATGCAGAAACCCATATGGGCTGTAATGAGCCCTTTTACGAAGCTGATGTGCACCTGCACGACGCTTCTTTTTTTTCTGAGCGTAACAAGCATCGATGCGCAAGCAACTGCGCTTCATGAGCAACTTCCTTTTGGCACCCCTCATTTTTCATATAACAATATCTCCGCTCTTGCGCCGCACGTTTCGTATATCCCGCACCGACCCATCGTTAAAGGTTATATTAAAATCGCAACCGAATCGAATACTACAACCCCTCCGCCCCTTGCCACGACAACACCGCCCCTTGCCACGACAACGCCGAAACTCCTGGGTCTGGACAGAGCCATAGACCGCGTTAAATCGAATCTTGAAGACCATCCCAATAAGGGTCTTGCGAACGCGCTTGAGCATCTTTTATTGAACAGGGAGCGGAAGATGGGTGGAGATGACGCTACAACGACCCCGACAACCACGCCAACGTTGCTGACCGCTAACGGAGCGAAATTTCTCGGCGATATCAGTCGCATCAAACAGCTGAAGCCGCGTGTTAAGCAATTGAATCTGCCATTAAGCGCCACGGAACAGAAGGTTATCGCGCGTGAAAAAAAGATGGTTCAAAGCATCAACGGTCCGATGATTAAGCGACTCAAGGGAAGAATTCTCTTGAGCGTCGAAAATAACGGGGAGGCGTTCTATCTGAGCCCGGATACAGGGACCAGGTTTTATCTGCAAGATGGAACCTCTGCCTTCAACATACTCCGAGCAGTGGGTTTAGGAGTCACAACCGATACTATCAAAAAAATACCGTTAGGAAGAGTTGATGGTACAAGCGCTGCGTCTGAAGATCCGGCTGGATCTGCATTACAGGGCAGTGATACTAATCTTGCTAAACGCTTGGAAGGCAAACTTCTCCTGCAGGTCACCGGGAACAATGCGCACGGACAGGCGTGGTATATTCTCAATGGTAAACGATATTACCTGAAAGATGGGGATACCGCCTATCTGATCATGCGAAAACTGTCGCTCGGCATCACGGAACAAAATATTAACCAGATACCAGTTGAAACAGTGAATCTCGAAGAATCAGGACAAGCCGTGGAGTAGCGAAATCAAAAAAACCACCGGATCCATGCTCCCGGTGGTTTTTTTGATTGTAACAGCGTTCGTTAGTACTGCTCTGTGCCTAGCGTCGCACACCGACAATCCGCGATGCTTTGAAAAAAATGTGCACCGCCGTTGCAAAAAACATGACGCTAAAAAACCAGATCCAATTTCCCTCGTTATTCACGCTCAGACCAAGGTCGGCTCCGACACGCAGCAGATAAAACCCGATACCGAAACCAATGAAAAAAATCCCATAGACCAGCGTGCTGAACTCTCCGATCGTATACTTGCTGAACAACATGCTCAACGCGATAAGAAACAGGCCGTAAATAACGGAGGTGATGGGAAGATATTCCATACTATTAGTATAGCGAGTAGTACATAAAAATCAACGATGCCATCCGAGAGTTTGTCAGAGTTCCTGCCAGGGATTATTCGGATCCGGAGCGAACGTATAATTTCCATTGGGGGAAACGTAAAAACTTCCCAGAGCGGGACTATACACGACATGGCTCCCCTGTTCCAAATGTAACTGTTTCGAAGCCATTGCCTTCGCTTCACCGCCTTGCTTGACACGTATTGAGCCGTTGGGCGCAGCCAGCACAAGGGAGTTTGAGTTGTTGCTTGCATAAACGGCGTACGGCATAGCAGAGGTATCCATATTACGACTCATAGAAACCAAAAGCACATAACTACTGCAATCGGTGCATGACCCCTGAACGTCATAATTGGGAGCCATGTCTATAATGTCGGCATCGTTCGAATCATTACCATCGTCGGCAATCATGACCTTGGCTCCCGGCCCAAGTGCCTGAATAAGACTGTCATGCACCGAGCTGCCGCTGGATTCAAAAACGATCTTACCAACGACCCATACGTTTCCCTTGAGCGTAAGCGTTGTGCCTTTCTGGACCCATACGTCTCCCACAATTTTATTATTTTCCAAGATCAGGGGCGGGTCGCTACTCTTGATGCAATACGCATAATTGTCGGTGCCGACGGTACAAGGGCCTGATGTTGCAGGTGGCGGATTACCAATACCGCTCTCCCATGTGTGAACAATATCATCGGTAATCGGCAATGGAACTGTCGGCGGATCGGTCGTCACGAGATGACAACTCGCATTGCCCGAACAGCTCGTACCATTAACCTTTATCGCGCCGGTTAGCATCTGATAGTATGCATCCCCCCAGATCTCGCTGCTTCTGAGTTCGTATGCATGAACATTTCGCGATATCGGCGCCCCGGTATCAACATCGGTATCGGTAACGCACTGACTGCCGCCCGGAATGTCCCCCACGCAGACCTCTTGCAAGAACAGATTGTTCGCAACAGTTACATCGCCTCTTATGTATGCTTTATTGGCCCCCAAGATGGGTCCATTGGAATAAACCGATCCAACAATCCATGAATTTTCCTCCATAGTAATGCCTCCATCACCGGCCTGTACGGCGGAATCGAACCCGCCGGAAAATGCGTTGGTCACGACACCCATCCGTAACGTTCTTTTCTTTCCGGTTACGTCAGTGGCAACCGAGGTAATCGTTTGCTTAAAATGATCCAAGGGATCCGGATCGATCCATACTTGTACCGTCACGCCGCCGGTAAATTGGGGATCAATGGGAAAATCCCCTTGCCCCGGGTTATGCAGCAATCTATACAGCGCCTCATCAATGCCGGTTTCTGCCGCGTGAAAGGTCTTTTCGGTTGCCGCGATCGAGGACGTCTTGGCCAATTCACTTGAGGCCAAGGTGCTGATAGTTCCAAGAATGGTTACCGCAAAGACCGATATGACCATCAGTGCGAGTATAACGAGTACGCCGTCCTGGTTGGAATATACGCTGGTTTTCATAAGCTTCAATAAACCGACCCGTGCCGGATCACCGTCGTGACTAAATGGATTCCATACTGCTGACCGGCGGGCGCCGAGGGATTTTTTTGATGTAATTCGAGATCGACCGTCACTTCGTCGGGGTTTCCCGTCGTTTGATTCGTGAAATTCAGGTTTGTGACTCGAACCTTGTCCGTGGTCAAAGCCGTCCAGGTACCCGAACCGTCATTGTACTCCAAAATAAATGAGCCGGTATTCCACCGATATCCTAGGGCCGCACCAACGCCATTTTGAAAATCAAGTTCATTCGATCCCGCACCGACGGCGTTGAGCACCCGGGCCGATCGAATATCCTGCGTCATGCGGGAAAAAACAAGGCGCGCGTTCTCCTCGATGTCTTTCCTCGCCCTGGTGCTTGCCGCGTATTTGGTGACGTCAACCATAAATGAGGTCAAAACGACGATTGCGAGCGTCGAGATAGCCATGTATACGAGGAGTTCGACAATGGTGTAGCCATCCTGTCGCTTCATAGGGGTTTTGATCCGTTCAAAATCTTTTGCAGCTGTACCGACTTGGTCTGACCGCGTTCAACCCACGAAACCGTAGCGGTTACCTGCTTACTGTTCAAATCCTCGGTACACCCTGCCAGCCCGATCTCGCCGCTTGCATCACGGCACAAATTCTGAAGCGATATCGCGCGACTGAACGCGGTATTCGATGCGATGGTCTCTGCGCCAGATTGCAGTTGCCACGCGCCGCCAGTACTGACAAAATGGTACTGGGCGGCTCCTGCCGGAATTCCCCGCGGATACCGCGTCCAGCAGCCGTTGTAACCCGTGAGTGGTGTACACTGCTGGGTATCGGGTGCGGTACACGGCGTACCGCCGATGCACGCAAATACCGCCGGACTATTTCGATAGGCAGTTATCAGCTCGAGGGATTCCTGCGCATAGGCAACCGCCTGCTGTTTCATGGTGCTCGCCGTATATACACGGTACACGGAACCCAATGAGCTGCCGATGACCACGACGATAATGCTTGCCATTGCTATGGCAACCAGCGCTTCAACCAAGCTGAACCCTCGCTCTTTGGGTACGATGTTCATGGGAGAATGATCTTACCGTTGGCGTCGATCTGAATCGTTTTCTGGTCACCGCTCGGATACCCGACAACAACGGTCGCAGCGGTAGTCATCCCGCTCAGATGCGCAAATACGATATCTGCCGGAGTCGGGCTCAAAAACCGTAGATCATGATTCAATGGACTCGGAGAGCTGTATACGCTCGTCCCCGCATCGTCTATATAAAACAAGCCATACGTATTGGGGACGACGCTGCTGTCAAAATGCACCCCGTGCCGAAAGCCGCCCTGCGAGGTTATGGAACGGCTCTGAGCGGTTCGCAGGGTCTCCCCCGCATGCTGAACCTCGTCGCTCAAAAAAATATTGGATCGCAAGGTAAAATAACTCGGGACAGAAGCCGCCACGAGCACCGTCATAATACCGATAACCGTCATCACCTCGACAAAGGTAAACCCAGCACCACTTTTGCGCGCAAAAGTGGTGCTGGGTGAACCCAGTTTCTTGTCATTTGAAACAAGACCCAACCATTTCTTTGTTCGAAATGGAAAGAGATGCTGGGTGAACCCACTGGTGTTTCGACGAGCCGACGTCGAGGTAAGGCACAATTCCTTTGAGATACCGCGCATAACTTTAAACGGTCTGCGCAAATTTCCAGATCGGAGTAAGTATCGCAAGTCCCAGAAAACCGACGATAAAACCGATAAGGAGAAGCAGGAACGGCTCGATAATGGTCGAAAGGCTTGCGAGGGTGCGTGCAACCGATTTTTCGTAAAACGTCGCCAGACGATCGAACATATGATCGATGCGGCCCGATCGCTCACCCACCTCCACCATGCGCGTGGCGAGCGGCGGATAGAGTTTTGGGTATCCGTGAAAAATTTCTGTCATCGCAATTCCCTTGCGGATAAACACCACTCCCGAACGCAGTGAATTCTGATAATGGACATTGCCCGAAACGCTTGCAGCAAGATCAAATGCCTGGTCAACCGGCACGCCGCTCTTGAGCAACGCGCTCATGGCCCGCGAAATGCGTGCCAGGTTAAACTCCCTGACGATATTCTTAAAAACCGGAATGTTTAGTTTCAGCGTATCCCACTGCCGCTTGCCCGATGTCGTGGAAACCCACAGGCGGAACCCAACGACGCAGAATGCCACCGCGAGCGGTATAACGACGATCCCGAACGTTGCGAGAAAATGACTTGTCGCTATCAGAATTCTTGTCGTCAGAGGTAGTTCAACATTGTATTCCAATAAGATCCCCGTGATCTTCGGGACGACAAAAACCATCATGAACGTGACTATCACAATGGCTGCTGCCACAATGATCGCCGGGTACACCATTGCGCCACGCACCTTACTGACCAATTCATAATCCTGTTCCTGCTGCTCCAGAGCGTGCAACAACACTTCATGAAGCTTACCGCTCCTCTCCCCGACCTTCACCAGATTTATGAAAAAAGGAGAAAAATACTTCTTATGCCGCAGCAATGCCGCATGAAGCGGCTGTCCCTGCAGCACCTGCGAATGCATATCCTGCAAGACATGCTTAAACACCGGTTTTTCAACCTGTTCGGCGGTTATCTTGAGCGCCTGATCCAGGGGGATGCCCGATTCAAGCAGCGTATTGAGATATCGGGTAAAAAAAATCCTATCAACGCGCGATATGCGGGTTAACAATGTGTTCAGTCGCGATGCGGCACCGGCGTTTCGCGTTTCTCGCCGTATGTTAACGACCTGAAAACCGTCACGGTGGAGCTGCCGTCGTGCCTTTACCAGCGACGCAGCCGTTACCGATGATTTTACGAACGCATTCGACTTATCAAGCGCGGTATACGAAAAAGCAGGCATAGCTTAATTATCCTTCGTAACGCGACAAAGTTCGTCCAATGTTGTTTGTCCCAAAAATACCTTCAGGAGTCCGTCTTCCTTCATTGTCAGCGTGCCGCGTTTGGTCGCTTCGGCGCGTATGACATCTGCAGGAGCATTCTTTAGAATCAAATGCCCGATGGCATCATCGATCTTAAGCAATTCGTAGATTCCGATTCTTCCCTGATAACCCGTATCGGCGCATTTCGTGCAGCCGTTACCATACGAGTACTTGAGGTCAGCCAGGGTGAGGTCTTTCGAAATCAGCCCCAGGCGCTGAAATTTATTGAGCGCTTCATCAATGTCAAAAAAGGCCCGGTAACGGTCGAATATTTTGCTCGCTGATGACGAATATGAATGGCACTCGGGGCAGACGCGCCGGACGAGTCGCTGGGCGACAATAAGATTGGTCACCGTCGATACCAGATACGGGTGCACGCCCATTTCAATAAGGCGCTGCGGTGTCATAAAGGCATTATTCGTATGGAGCGTTGAAAGCACCAGATGTCCGGTCATAGCCGCGTTAACCGCAATATCGGCGGTATCAACATCGCGAATCTCGCCGACCATGATGACGTTCGGATCCTGTCGCAATAGCGAACGGAGTCCCGTCGCGAAGGTTACGCCGCCGTCCGGATTCACCTGCATCTGATTGATCCCCTCAAGTCCGTATTCTATCGGATCCTCGACCGTACATATATTGATATCGTCGCGATTCAGTTTACGCAACAGGGTATAGAGCGTTGTCGTTTTTCCGCTTCCGGTCGGGCCCGTAACCAAAACCATGCCATGCGGCTTCTGGAGTTCGCCCATGAGCGTAGCCAAATCGAGCTTATTGAAACCGAGCCGGCGGAATCCGAACGGTTTTTCCTGCGCGTCGAGCAGACGCAGAACGATCTTCGTTCCGTGCAACGTAGGAATACTCGAAACCCGGATCGCGATATCCCTCGTATCATGCGTGAATTTAAAACGACCGTCCTGAGGGCGCCGGTGCTCGTCAAGTTTCAGAGACGCCATCAGTTTGATGCGCGCAACGATCGGTGGCAATATATCCCGCGGCAATTCGGACACCGTGTGGAGCATGCCGTCTATTCTGAAGCGGATGCAGATTTTTGCCGCCATCGGCTCCACATGGATATCCGAAGCGCGCTGCAGGATGGCTCGCTCAATAACGGTATCAACCATCTTAATAATCGGAACGAAATGCGCCATCTTCTCGGGCGTTTCGTTCTGATCGAGCGCTTCCTGGGTGCTCTGGCGAATGATAAAATCAAACTCATCAGAGAGATCGCTCTTATACTTTCTGAGTGCGTGCCGTATGTCCTGCGGCGTCGTCAGAAAGACCTGCGGTTCAAAACCGGTTTTCTGTTTTATAAAGTCAATGGTCTGCAGGTTCTCGGGAGCGGCAGTCGCGACGTGGATGATGTTTTTTATTTTTTTAAAAACGATGACCGAATGCTGTTCGGCTATCTCTCGCGGAATAAGATTCAACACGAGCGGCGAAACCACGACGTTCCTGAGCCGGATATCGGCGATCCCAAAGCATTCAGCGATTGTCTTTAAGAGATCATCCTGCTGGAGAGATTCGTTTTCGAGCAGTACTTGCGTCACGTATCGTCCGTCCTGCTCCGCCTTTGACATCGCCTCCTTAAAATCCTTTTTTGAAAGGAGACGGCGTTTCTCAAGTAACTTTGAGAGTTGGGAGTACTGGTTTCCGGAAATGAGACCAATCATGACGCAAAATAACGGTTAGTAATAGTTCCCTACCTTACAATAAATGAGGTTAAACGTCAATATTTCAGAGAATTTGGTTTTAGAACGATTTTTTGCATCATTTTCGCTTGACTCACACCGAGCCATATGGTTATATGCTCCGTTCGGCCCTTTGACGTACCATTTCCAGGAGGTGAGCAATGCAACGAGTCAGTCCAAAAAGAACATTGGTTCTCGCCGAAGAAGTGAAGCCCGACGCTATCAGGGACCTCATCAGTCGCATGAGGGACCTCATGGACGAAGCACCCGAGGACTGGATCCAGCTCAACATCATGAGCCCGGGCGGACAGATTTCAACCGGATTCGGCCTCTACGATTTTGTCCAGGCCAACAAGCTGAAACTCCAGACCGTGGTGCTGGGCCACGCGCACTCGATGGCCGTGCCGCTCTTTCTCGCCGGCACACGGCGGATCGTCGCCCGAAGGGCCATCATGCTGCTGCACGAGGTCGGCTATGTCTTCGAACAGAAGGAACGGCTCGATCTCACGCAGATCAGGAGACGGTATCGCCTGCTCGAACACCAGCAGAAGGAGTACATCGAGGTTCTCGTGGAGCGAACCGGAGGCAAGCTCAACGCCGCTCAGGCGCTGAAGCTGATGGAGACCGATACCATCCTCACCGCCACCCAGGCCGTCAGGTATGGAATCGCCCATGAGATCCTGCCCTAGAACCGTGTTCCTGCGACAGGTAACGAAAACGCCGCCCTCAGTGTGAGGACGGCGTTATTTTTTTCAATAATGCGGCTGTGGCGGGACCGACGGGACTCGTCCGCTCAACGCCCCCAGAGGCGTGAGCGTATCCCTGCCCGTCTGCATGCGCAGCGGACAGGCGGGCGTGCGCTCCGCGAAGCGGAGACGTCACGGAAACCCCTTTGGATATCCACTTACCCCGCACCAAAGGCACGATGCTGATGGTTTCAATTCCGATGGCGGGACCGACGGGACTCGAACCCGCGACCTTCCGCGTGACAGGCGGACGTTCTAACCAACTGAACTACGGTCCCATCATCGGCGCTGAAACAATTTTGCTTTCAAGGGGCTTTGTTGCGGGGCGGACGCTCCCCGCCTGCCACGCCCGACTTGCCTGAAGCAATTCAGGCGGGCGGGCCAGAGCCTGCGGCTCAGGCCGCTGGCGGGTAGGTAACCAATCCCGACGCTCCGCGAAGCGGAGGTCGGGACCCCGACCGCAAAGCGCGTCGGGGCACACGCGCTCGCTGCAAATTTATGAAAACTTATTACGTCACCCGGAATCCTCAGCAAACTGAGGATGGAGGGGGTTTCATAAATATTATTGTCGGCGGCGCCGACTCCCCTCGTAACAAACCCGCCCAGGTCCCTCGCGGCCTGCCGCGAGGGCGGGTTTATTTTTGCGGAAGAACTATAACCTATTAGGGCCATCTTGGCAACTCCGACGCTCCGGCTTAGCCGGATGTCGGAGCTCCGACATCCCGCATACGGGATCGTCGGAGCTGTTCGGCTGCAATACGCAAACGAATGAGAATGAACCCGACCTCGCCCTCAAGGGCGAGGTATCGGGGCGGGTTCTTTACGGGGAGAGCCCGCTCCGCAGGTTAATTTTCAAAGCCCTTCGTCCCCGTCACCCAGAGGGTGACGGGGTATTCGGGCGAACGTAATCAAAATACCAATCGCAAGAAAAGCGATGGAAATGTATTGCGAATATCTCAACCCGAACAGAACGGGCATGGGATCAATACGCAAAAAATCCATGACAAAGCGTATCAGGCCGTACCCGATCAAATACGCACCGGTCAACGCGCCAAACCGGTGCTCGCGCGGGGCGCGTTGCCAAAGCAGAAGGAAAAGAAGCAGTGTGAGCGTCGATTCATAAAAAAAAGTCGGATGAAATCTGCTGAACGCCTCGAATCCGGCTATGCGCAGATCGGGCTCGATGTAGATGCCCCACGGCAACGTTGTCGGCAATCCATACAGCTCTTGATTAAAGAAATTCCCCCATCGCCCGATCGCCTGTCCGATCGGCAACCCAACAGCAAGCGCATCCGTGAGTGAAACAAAACGTAATGCGCGTTTTCTCGCAAATAAATATACCGTCAGAAGACCCGCAAGAATGCCGCCCTGAATGGCAATGCCGCCCTGCCATATCTGCGGTATCTCGCTGATATGCCGCGAATAGTACCCCCATTGAAAGATAAAAACATGCCAGAGACGTGCTCCGACGAGCCCGGCGATAACCGCGAACCAGGCAGCGTCAACGATGTCAGAGGATGCTCCTCCGCGTTTCCGGTATACGGAACGGGCTGCGGCAAGACCGGCAAGGACGCCAGCGGCAACAAGCACTCCGTACCACTGAATTTGGATGCCCAAAAAATCGAAAAGCACGCGTACAGGCGCTATTTCGGGAAACCAATACTGCATGAGCTACTCGTTTGTAGGTTCCTGGGCTGTTACGGCCGGTACAAGCGCGTCGAGAGCGGTTTCGAGCGTTGACCAATCCTCAACGACGGTGCCGTTGACGAAGAGCGTCGGTGTTCCTTGCACTCCTCGTTTATCTCCGATTTGCATATCTTCACGGACAACCGAGCTCTTGGCCCTTGATTTAAAACAAGCGGTGTAGAGCTCAGTGTCGAGGTCAACTCTCGAAGCATACGTGTTGAGATCGCCGTTTTTGAGCGCTTTCTGGTTCTCGAAGAGGATATCGTGCATCTCCCAGAATTTACCCTGATCGTTCGCGCACTCGGCTGCGAGCGCCGCATTAAACGCGTACGGATGAATGGAGATGAGAGGAAATTCGTAGAATTTCCAAAATACGGAATCTCCGTATTTTTCCTGAAGTTTTTTTATGGTCGGGTAGGCAAGACCGCACGCGGGACATTCAAAGTCCGCAAACTCTTCGACGAGTACGGTGGCTGACGCGGCGCCCCTGGTCGGGCGCTGCGGTTTGGGATCGTTATACTTCGGGGTGCACCCCACGAGAAGCAGCGCGACGCCTACGATGAGCAGTGTTTTTTGGATGAGTCCACCCATGAAAAAGACTTAGCGCTAGGAAGCGAGCATCTGATCGATAACGGTTTTGATTTGAGCGTACGGCAACGCGCCGGCGACGAACTGCGTGTTGATGAACGTGCCGGGGGTTCCGTTCACACCTGCAGAAAGGCCGCCCTGGTAATCCTCGTTCACGGCGTTAGCGTATTTCCCAGTATCGAGACATGAATTGAATTGGCTGGTCGACAGTTTGATTTCTGTTGCCGCTTTCTTCATGTTGTCGAGCGTCAGCGTACCTGCGCCATTTAACTCAAACAGTTTGTCATGCATCTCCCAGAATTTACCCTGTTCGGAAGCGCACTCGGAAGCTTCTGCTGCCTTTTGCGCCTGCGGATGAATTGACTGTA
>MHKK01000046.1:19081-20750 GCA_001818365.1 Candidatus Komeilibacteria bacterium RIFCSPHIGHO2_01_FULL_52_14 | reverse complement strand
AAACGGCGGGTATACTCGTCAATGACGAAAACCGGCTTGTCGAGCGCATACAGAAGGATGCTGTCCGCCGTCTCCGGCCCGACACCGCGCAACGCAAGAAGCTCCGTTCGCACGGCCACCGTGTCGGCCCGGCGAAGTTTTGTGACGCCGCCCTTGTTCTGAATATAGCGGACGAGTGAAAAGATGAGGCGTGTTTTTGCCCGGTAGAAACCGCAGGATCGGATGAGCGGGTAGAGTTTCGAGGGTGTATGTCCAAAACGGCGATACAGCGGCGCGATACGGTCGCAGCGCTCCGCTGCCAGTTTCTCCACGGCTCGCTCAACGTTCCGCCAATTCGTGTGCTGCGTCAGTATCGCCTCAATAATTATCCGCTCGCGATCGGCAAGCGTTTTGGGGCGCTTACACCACACTGACCATTGCCCTTTCGGCTTTCCATAGCGGTCGCGCAGCTGCTCAACGAGTTTCTGCAGGCGCTGCGAACGCGTCTTCATCTATTCTTATTTGCCGTGCCCCTTCTGGTCTTTCTTGGGACTAGTCGCCTCGCTAAAGATGAATATGTACATGATTTCAAAAATCCCGACCGTGTTCACGACCAGAAGAGCGACAAACCACCAGGGCTGACTTTTTCGTGCCGCCTTCCATAAAGCGTACCCTTTCCACGGGAGGGACCACGCGGATACCAGGACGAACATAATGAACGAAAATCCCGGACCGAAATAAGAATCGAGCATATTCATAGTATTCTTTCACTATTTAACACGTTCAGTATAGCACGTTCTCCGTTGAATTTGTAAGCGGTTTGTGCTTGAATACGATGGTACACGTTCTTCGGACAATCTCAAAAGGAGAACATATGCGCACAGCCACGCAATTTCCCGAGATCGGAGACAGCGAGCTGCAGCAGATGCTCCGCCGCATCAGACCGGTCGCTCATGACCCTATCGACCAGATCCGCCTCCTGGATCTGCGCGATGTCGATCCTCGAAAAACAAACATCGCGGGCTTCCAACGATTCGGCGAGACCGTAAGCAATCTCAGTTTTCTCCTCACGGTAGAGATCGGCCTGCCTCTTCTCTTTACCTCGGCGGTGCAGGCAACGCTTGCCGAAGTGTTTTCCCAGTTGCATCTGCTGTATCGAAGAAACCGCGTCGGCAACGGGAATTACAGCCAGATCCGCGCCTTCGAACTCTGCTGCGAGGAGGCACGAATCGAGCACAAACAAAACCGGATCGTTGTTCCGGTCATTCTATACCGACGCGACTAGCGGCACCGTTCCCTTGAGGAGGACAGGAACCCGGGCATTATGCTCGGGTTTTTCTTTTGCGGACGATATAATATGCCGCGATGCCAAAAGCAACCGATACGTTGAGCGATTCTTTTTTACCGTACATGGGAATAAAGATTATCCTGTCGCAGAGCGAGAGAATCTCTTTTGAAAGACCGCTCACCTCGCCGCCCAGAACGAATGCGACGGGGAACTCGTAGACGGCCGCATCATACGGTCGCGCACGCCGGATGTTGTTCTCGAGCGCGACAATGGCAAATCCCTTGCTCCGCAGCTCCCGGATAACGGCAGCCGTACTTTTTCTGTAGGTAAAGGGGACGTACTTTTCGGCACCGAGCGATACTTTGTCGATGTCCTTTCTCGGCGGTCGCGGCGTAATGCCGC
>MHKK01000046.1:2173-19066 GCA_001818365.1 Candidatus Komeilibacteria bacterium RIFCSPHIGHO2_01_FULL_52_14 | reverse complement strand
CGAGGCCGGCACCATCCGCCGTCCTGAATATCGAGCCGACGTTATGGGTGCTGCGGATATTATCGCATACGACGACGAATCGTTTCGATTTCATGGCACCAGCATAGCGAAACCGCGCATGTTCCGCAATCTTCACCTGCATTTACTTACCCTCATTTTTCGGGTACTCTCGATAGTGTTATGGCCGATACAAAACGCTTCCGCGGTAAAAAAATAGCTGTCCTGGGTTTCGGCGTCGAGAGCCGGGAAACGGTTGAATTTCTGCTGAAAGCAGGCGCCCGCCTGACACTATTCGACGAAAAGGACGAGCAGGAATTCGATACGAGCAAACTCACACATCTGCGCAAAGAGGGCGTGTCGTTCGTGTTCGGCCCGTTTGATTCTTTCAAAGATTTTGACATCATTGTCCGCTCGCCCGGCATCCGGCCGGGTATTCATGCGCTTCATGAAGCAGGGGATCTTGGCATCGAGATCACCTCGGCAACGAATATTTTTTTCGAATTTGCACACGGAACGACTATCGGCATTACCGGCACAAAGGGCAAAGGCACGACTGCCGCTCTCCTCTTTCAAATCCTGAAGGCAGTAGAGCGGGACGTGTACCTGGGCGGCAATATCGGGATACCCGCTCTTTCGTTCGTCGAAAAACTCGACGGGGATTCGATTTCTATTCTCGAGCTTTCAAGTTTTCAGCTTATTGACGCACAACACAGCCCGGCGATCGCGGTACTTCTCATGATAACGGAGGATCATCTGGATTATCATCTCAACGCCGACGAGTACGCCCGCGCCAAGATAGGCATTGTACGGCATCAGGGGAAAGATGATACGGTCATCGCAAACCTTGACTATCCGTCTTCGCTCCGGATCGCGGAGCAATCTGTCGCAAAAAAAATATACGTGAGCGCACGAAAGAGCATCCCCGAAGGATGCTATGTTTCGGGAACGGATATCGTCTGGAAGCTCGGCGCTCGGGAGGAAAAAATAGCACAAACAACCGATGTCCTTCTTCCGGGCAAACACAATCTGGAAAACGTCTGTGCAGCAGTTGCGGTTGCCAAGGTAGCGGGTGTAGAAAATAAGTACATCCGCGAAACGCTGAAAGCGTTTCGCGGCCTCACGCACCGGCTGCAGCTGGTCGCCGAAGTTAAAGGAGTCAACTATTATAACGACTCCATCAGCACGACGCCTGAATCGGCGATTGCGGCCATCCGGGCATTTAATGCGCCCGAAATCCTTATCCTCGGCGGATCAAGCAAGAACAGCGATTTTACGGAACTTGGCAAAACCATTTCGAGCGCGCACAACATCAGGGCCATCATCGGCATCGGAGCAGAATGGCCGCGGATCAAACAAAAGGTTTCGCCCACAGGGCGATCCGCCTTTGGCGGGAAAAGTCACAAGTTTCAGCCAAAGGCTGATCCGCCTTTGGCGGGAAAAATCAAAATTGTCGAAAACCTCCGCACAATGAATGAAATAGTCAAAAAGGCACATACCCTGGCAGAGCCCGGTGACGTTGTCATCCTCTCTCCTGCTTGTGCAAGCTTCGACATGTTCAAAGATTATAAAGACCGGGGAGATCAATTTGTTAAGGAAATCACAAAACTCTGATGTGGCAGTCGATTAAAAACATCTATCATTTGTTCCAAGCGTTCGCCGCAAACCTCCGCTACGGTTTTCCGTCGAAGAAACTGACCGTTGTGGGCATTACGGGCACCGACGGCAAAACGACCACCGCTGCGTTAATCTCGGAAATCCTGCGTAGAGGCGGAAAAAAAGTCGTGACCATAACGACGCTCGGCGCGACAATTGGCGATCAGCAGCTCGATACCGGGCTGCACACGACAACGCCGTCGCCGTTCTCTATCCAGCGTATCCTCAGGAAAGCGGTTTCCACCGGATGCACGCACGCGGTGATCGAAGTATCGTCGCACGCGCTCGATCAAAATCGCGTATGGGGCATCGCGTTTCGCGTCGGTATCCTGACCAACATTACGCACGAACACCTTGATTACCACAAGACCATGGAACGGTATACGGCCGCAAAGACGCGCCTTTTAAAGAATTCCGCTGCGTGCGTTCTGAATGTCGATGACTCGTCATATAAGAATGTCGCGCCAAAAATCGCCAGGAAAACCATCACGTACGCATTACGGGGTTCTGCGGATATCACTCCGAAGTCGTTTCCTTTTTCAACGGGACTGCCCGGTGCTTTTAATCAGTACAACTGTTTGGCGGCTGCCACCTGCTGCAAGGAGCTGGGCATTGACGGGGAAACGATATGCAAAGCGCTTGCACACGCAACAAACCCCAAAGGCCGGGCGGAAACGGTCTATGATAAGGATTTTAAAGTCATTATAGATTTTGCAGTTACGCCGAACGCTTTTTCGGAGATTCTCTCTTATGCTTCGAAGCAAAAAAGGGGGCGGCTCATTCACGTGTTCGGCCTTTCCGGAAAGCGCGATACCGCGAAGCGCCCCGTTATGGGACGCGTCGCGGCGCAATTTGATGATGTCATCATTCTCACGACCGACGACCCTCGCGATGAATCCGTTTCACATATCAATGAGGAAATAAAAAGGGGGATCACCGGCTTTTCCAAAGGAGATGTCGCCTATCCGATAGAAAAGAAAATGATTTTTGAAATTGCAGACAGAAAAGATGCGATCAATTTTGCGATCAAAAACGCCAGAGCGGGCGACATTGTCATTCTGACAGGCAAGGCGCACGAGCAGTCGCTTGCCGTCGGTACTCATGAGGTGCCTTGGGACGAGTACGCCGCCGTACGCGACGCTCTCGCGCGGCGCTCCAGATGAACCCGACCGCGCCCTTCAGGGCGCGGTATCTGGGCGGGTTCGTTATGAGCAGCGTCCTGCTCCGCAGGATTCATATACACTTCGCCCTTCATCTCCACGCCTAAAGGCCTGGAGCTTTCGGGCGGGCATAATAAAAGCAGGCCGTCCCGATCGAGCACTATGCTCGCGAGGAACGGCCGCTCACGCTAGACACGTGTCTGACGAACGTCGAAAGCGACGTACGAGCTGTGGCGGGAGAAAACGGCGTGCTGCGATGCGAGCTTCACGCGGCGGCGTCGGCCCTCGTAATCGAGAACGACGATCAACGGCCCACCGTCATCACGACTCCAAACAGGTAAAGGTGCTACCAGAGCTGCGCGCTCCTGAAGGTGTGGGAAATCCTTACCCAACGTTGCCACCTCGAGCGGCGTACCTCCTCTGAAACCGACCGCTTCGAGCCGCAGCAACGCCTGTTGCGGAGTGAGTTCATCATCGAACCGAATCAGCAGCGCATCGATAGTGTGCACACCAAGCCGCCACGCCGGGAAATGCTCACTCGTGATGTCCGGCTCGAATTCGTCGAACCCCGCCCGGAGAATCGCCTCCAACTGTACCTCGTAATACACCTTGACGCTGTACGGTTGTACGTGCATCCTGCACCTCCTCTGCAGGGAGACAAAAAGTGAACAACGGTACACAGTAACTATAGTGCGCACCAGCAAGAAAAACAAGAATGCCTAAAAGCCCTTCTTCCAGTACTTTTCCTGTCGGCAGAGTTTGCCCGCGTCCTGCGGGTCGGCCAAAATGAATTTTATCGCTTCCTCGAGAAATATGCCGTTCTGTGAACCTTTCACCAGTACCAGCGAACGTTCGGGCAGGTGCTGAGCAAGGTACGATCCGGCCGATACCGCATCGGAGAACCACTTGACGCGCTGGAACGGCGATGACTGCGCCGCAGGAAGTATGTATTCCTTTGTCAAAGGGCCGACGCAAAAAAGGTAATCGATGGTTCCCGGCATGTGTTCAAAAACGGTTTCATGTTCGGCTTTTGTCTCCTCTCCCAGCTCCCGCATGTCGCCGAAGAGCATGACAGTCGGCCTGCCGGTTTTTTCTTTGAGAGTATTCATAAGTTTCAAAAAGGCGACGGTCGACGCTCGCGATGCGTTGTAGGACGAGTCGATGATCGTGGAATTGCCAATACCGTTCAAAACACTCGCGCGTCCCTTCGGAAGCGCAAAGCCGCGATTCAGGGATTCGATTCCTGTTTCAATCGAAACTCCGGCCTCACGGGCCGCGAGCAACGCGGCGGCAAAAACCTCGCGATACTCTTCCGGCAATGCGTACCCCCGGATTCCGAGAGAGTGCGTGAGACGCTTATCGGTAAATGAAAATGCCGTTCTGTCGGGCGAAACGTCGTACGAGCGATATCGGAATGAAGCGTCGTGTGCATGACCGAAATGTATACGCTTGACCCGCGTAGGCACCCCCCGAGCGAGTGCTCCCGTGATAAACGACGAGTCCGCATTATAGATGATCGCGGAGCATCTCTGTGTCATCGCCATTTTTGCATCCTCGTTCGCGATAGCCGCGACAAGGCGTTCGATGCGTTGCCCGTCGGGCAATGCACGCTCCGCATCGGTTAAAACTTTATCGAACTGCATGGTGTGCGCCACCGATTCGGTCACCAGAACGGCGATGTCCGGCTCCACGATCGAAAGCAGGTACGTCATATTCTTCGGCGGATACGGGTCGTCGATCCCCATCTCTGCCACAAGGAACTTGACTCGGCGAAGATGGAATATTTTAAACGGACAGAGTGCCATTGCGAGCAGCCACTGCAGAGGAGAATACCCGTGCAGCGCGATGCCGAGAATACCGAGCGGGATTCCCGTTTCGGAATTACCCGATGTTACGGCCGTCTTGCCTGCAGCCGAGAGAATGTGCGATAGCACATACTTGGTCGAGGTTTTACCGACCGATCCGGCGATCCCCAGGACCAACGGCCGATGCACGAAAAGTGCGATCCGTGCGAAGAACCGAAAATAACGGAGAACAAACCAGATTGCGAGTTGACGCATGCAGGTAGGGTATCGGACTCGGGGGTTTTTTACAACCGTTTAGGGCTGTATCGTGATCTTTGCGACGTTGTATCTCTGAACTCCGCCGCTTAAGCAGTCTGGGTATAGTATCGTTGGCGCCTTGACCGTCGCAAGTTTCACTAGGGCATATTGCTGCGGGCGTACCGTATATTTTTTTCCTGCTATGGTGATAGTTTGCGCGCCTTGCGACTGACCGTCGAGCATAATGGTTGTACCGGACTTGAAGGTATAGTTGGCGAATACCGATTTACAGGAATCGAACGCGATAGTTCTGCCTTCGTACTGTTTGAGTGCGTTTGCGTACGTCTCCGCCGTCTCTTGCGAGGATGTCTTCGGCTGACTTGGGACGGTCTTGTTCGGGGCGGGTGCGGTCGTCGTGGGAGTAAGAGCGACAGTATCCTCCGTATTGGTATTTGAGGTCGGTTGCTGCTCGCTGCGGGGGCCCTTTGGTCCGATAGCAAGCTCCACGACAAAGACCAGCACAATCACGGCGCATACCGCCAGGATGATCTGTTCCCGTTTGTCGAATCGTTTCATATGATAACGTTATTTCCTCATCTCACCTTTCATCCAACGCAGATACCGTGAGTTTATAGTACCAATTTCTATGGTTCCGATAAAGGGCAGGGCATCGCTGTGCAGCCTACGAACTTCCGAGCCGATTTTTTTGACTTTAGCCGGCAGAGTTTCCAATATCAGCAGCGCACCCCTTGAAGTTTCGATCTTTCCCGACTTGGGCGGCCAAAAGTACCATGCACCGGCGCGCTCAAAGATATCAAAACAGGACACGAGCCGTTTTTTCAGAAGAGCGGTGCCGATCTTTTTCGCTTCGGTTATAGAATTACAATTGACCAGTATCCAGATGATCTTCATATTCCTGCTCTGTTTCTTTTTTTCTCAGCAAGTCGCTGCGGAACCGGAATAAACGTGATGTTCTGCCAACCGTCGATTTCCTCCTCGGTAACATCATAGTACTCCTGGTACGCGCTTTCAACGCTGCCGTGCAGGGCGCAACTCCAATCCAGTTGCAGTTTCGCGGCAACAGTTTGCAAGCTTTTTTCATCAGAACCCTCAAGCTCAACGAATGTCGGGATCCAGGGCCACGTATCGATCGTTACCTCGATGCCGCCAAGCTCCCACCGCTCGCGTTTTGTTTCTTGATACGATTTGAGCCGCAACCCGACGGCCAAAAGCAATTCGGATGCCGTGTCAAAATCTCCGACAACAACGGAGATTTCCTTTGTTCCCTCAATGGTCCTGTCAACGAGCTGTTTGTATGCAAGCGTTACGACGTCTCCTTCGTCTCGAAGGCGAATCCATCCGCCGATCTTCTCCAAACGCGAATCGTCGTAGTCGAAATTCTTCCTGCGCATGAGACGTTCAGGATGTACCAGAAGACCACCATTTTTCTTGATCAGCTCCCGCAACAGATCAGGCCGGATGTCCAAAAATTTCGCTTCGATCTCAGTATGCATCATATTTAGTGAGCATCTGTAAACGATCCAATAGAAGCCGCTTCTTTTTTTTCTTTCATAGATAGTATGGTGGACCTAAGGACCTGCCTGCTGGCAGGCAGGGAATCGCCCGCTCGTCAAAGCGAGCGGGTCCGCTCACTCGCGAAGCGAGGTGTAGTGGAAACTCCCAGATCAGCAATGCCTGCCCGCCGCTGTGCCTTCGTCTGGTGGACCGGAGGGGATTCGAACCCCTGATCTCCGCAATGCGAATGCGGCGCTCTACCAGCTGAGCTACCGGCCCAGCAGGCGAAGGCAGGCGGGCGAATGCACTGTTCTACCAGTAGACCATAGACCCAAAGCAAGGAATACGATACCGTAGCAAAACAAAAACCGCAAGGAGATGCGGAAAAAGGTGAGAGCGGATCCCCGTACGATCGTGTGTAGGACCCGCCCACCGACATGCTACTCCGTGTTCATCAGGTTTGTTCGGCCGCAAGGCCGATCCTGAAGCGAAAGCGCGAGCCGGCGCGTTCAACCTAGCACGGATACTGCCGTTGTCAAATGGCTGTTATGGCTTTGCCGTTTCGCCGTTTATAGCGGGTACCGTTGCATCGGCTGGCACAAAAATGGCTGCGGCAAGAACGGTTGTCCAGAGCCCGTCTTTGTGTCCAATCGCGGATTGCGTTACGTTCGTGGTCTTGATTATTTTTCCGCTCGCTTTATAGAGCTGTTCCCGTTCGTCCCACGCAGCGTCGGAGTTGAACTCAAGTCCCAGTGTCGTTGCGAGCATGCTGGCAGCCAGATCTTCCGAATATTCTCCCGCTTTTTCTTCTGTTTCGCCGAACGACTTGTGCTCCGAAAGATACCCGTACTGACTTGCGTCGGATGGCACGGCAAGACCGACCGAGGCCGCCATAAGCCGGTTCGGTTCGCACGAGCGCAGCTCGTACATGACGCAAAATACGATCTCCCCTGCCTGCAAATACTGCAAGCCCTTTTCCCGGGAGATAATTTTGCAATTCGGCGGGAATATCGAGGAAACGGTCACGAGATTGAACTTTTCGATGCCGGCATCACGCAGGGCCATCTCAAAGGAGCCCAGTTGCTCTTTGTGCCGGCCGACACCTTTGGTGAAAAAAACGTATTTTGGGACCATTGTGTATCAAAAAAATTTTAGACGAAACTAAGTATAACAAAAATGGTCAAATACGAAAGACCGCCCAGCCCTAGTTTGCAACCAAACTAGGGCTGGGCGGCTTGTATCCGCAGGGAATCTCTCTTATTCGACGATCAAATTGCCCTTCATTCCCGCTGCGCGATGCTGACCGACGCTGCAGTAATACTCAAATGTGCCGGTATTGTCGACAACAAACGTCACCGAGTCGCTACTTCCCACACCGATCTGCTTGGTCCGGGCATTGAACTCATCGAGAACCCAGTCGTGGAACCCGTCGCTATTGGACAAATTGATGGTGACCGTATCGCCTTTCTTCACGCGGATTTCCTTCAGAGAGAAGGAGAAATTACGCGCGGTGATGTTGAAGGTCTTTTTTTGCGAGGTTTCTGATGTGTTCGTGTTCGTATTGGCATTCGAGTTTGCATTGACGCTCGAATTTGTGTTCTGCCCTTCGTTGACCTTACCTGTTAAATCCACGCACGCAACATATACTCCGGATTCTGCCTGTGATTTATGTACATTCAGCGCACGGGGAGATCCGTTGAATATCGCCGACATGGGTACGTTCAGGTTGGTTTTCGATGCGCCGTCAAGCACATTGGTGAGACCGAACACAACGGGTCCCAACTTTGCACAGGTTCCCTCATGAATGTGAGCCGGCTGACTCACGCCGTCAGGCGCTCCGCTCATGTTGAGCACGACTTCGGCTTTCCCGTTCACATCGAAGATCTTCGCGGTACCTGTTTCACCCGAATTATTCTGCGCCGTCAGAATGAATGGCTGAGCTGCATCCAGGGCGAGCTGCTCAGCATCGGTATTCGTATTGACGTTCGCCTGATCGTTGGCTTTGTTCTGATTACTCCTCGATTGCGACGGTCCGTACGCATTTTTGCACCCCGCTACAAGCAGGAGGGCAGCGCAAGCTCCGACCGCGATCGAAATTCGTCTCATGCGTTGTGACATACTGATATAAAATAAAATATTAACGAATTAACGGATATAATCTATAGTATAGACGCCCGATGCACGGTGTCAACCGGTATTCAGCTGACGAGCGAGAGAGCGTCTCCTTTTCGCCGCAAAAACCCTTCGCGTATCAAGCCGGTCGCGATTTTTTTTACGCGAACTGCGTCGCTCGACGACTCGCGTACGAGCCTGGCAAGATTCATACGACGATGTTTGATCATGGATCGGATGATATTCCCCCGCAGCTCGCGATTGGAACCTTTAAAACGGGACTGCACGGCATGATGGGCGCTCCGCCGAGATGGATTTTCGACCGTCTTCTTTAATGACGAGCCGTAATCCATAAGCGCAGAATACCAGCGGCGAGGATGCGAACGATCGAGAGTCGCTTCGATGAAAGGCAGCAGTTCCTTGTCTGTCACTTTTTTTCGTTTTGGAAAAAAATGGTGCAGGTATACGGAACGAATGTTCGTTTCAACAAAAACAACCGGTTCGTTATACGCAAACGCCATGATTGCGCACGCAGTATGATAGCCGATGCCCGGCAAGGCATCTAACTCCTCGACCGTGTGCGGCACTTGGCCGCCAAATGTGTTCATGAGCTTTTCCGCGCAGCGCTTCAATGCGAGCGCACGACGGTTATAGCCCAGTCCGCTCCAAACTTTGAGCACTTTCGAGAGCGGCGACGTTGCCAAGGCACGCGCCGTCGGGAATTCTTCCAAAAATTCACGGTACTTCGGGATTACCCGATCAACCTGCGTCTGCTGCAGCATCACCTCGGCAACTAATATCTTATATGCATCGACGGACTTGTCCTTCCGAAGCTTGAGCGAAGGAGGACGCCACGGCAAATCACGCCCTTTATCCTTAAAGTGGTGATATACCTCACGACGGAACTTTTGCGAATCGGCTGACGGCATGAGAGCAGTATACTACATACCGCTCGCCCGTTTAATCCGTAAACTGTTCAGCACAACACTGACGCTCGAGAAGGCCATCGCGGCAGCCGCAATAATGGGGTTCAGAAGCCCGGCTGCTGCCAGAGGAATTGCGGCAATATTATAGAAGAACGCCCAGAAAAGATTCTGCTTGATGATAGAGAACGTGCGTCGAGAGAGTTTCAGCGCCTCGACCGCCTTCAGAGGACTCCCTTTCACCAAGACCATATCCCCTGCTTCAATCGCGATATCCGTACCCGTACCCATGGCGATCCCCAGATTCGCTTGCGCAAGCGCCGGCGCATCGTTAATACCGTCGCCAACAAAACCAACCGCAAGTCCCTGTTCTTGCAACTCCTTCACCTTCCGCGCCTTGTCTTGAGGGAGCACCTCGGCGATCACTTCTTCAATACCGGCTTGCCGCGCGATTGCATGCGCCGTCTTCTGATTATCGCCGGTGATCATACGCGACCGGATCCCGATAGCGGCTAAGCCCTCAACGGCGCGCTTGGCATCTTCCTTGACCGTATCCGCAATCGCAATCAAACCGATGAGCGATTTGTTGCCCGCAAGAGCCACAACCGTTTTCGCTTCCGACTCAAACCTGGTGATGTGCGTGTCGGCATTTTTAATGGCTACCCCTTGTTCTGCTATAAAGCGAGGGCTCCCGATACAATAGACAATGTCCCCAACCTTTCCGCGCAGTCCTTTGCCGGCGATGCTTTCAAAATTCTCGACTGCCTTAAGCGTCAGATTATTACCGGACGCCGCAGCGACAATGGCGGTCCCGAGAGGATGCTCCGACAGTTTCTCCAAGCTGGCCGCTCGCGCAAGTACGTCCTCGGCGCTTACACCCGGAGCAAGCGGCATGGTGTCGGTAACGCGCGGTTTTCCCTCGGTCAGGGTGCCGGTCTTATCGAACACCATGACGTCAATCTTTTTCCCCTTTTCAAGCGCTTCTCCGTTTTTGATGAGAATGCCGCGTTTTGCGCCCAAGCCCGTTCCGACCATAATTGCCGTCGGCGTTGCCAGGCCCAAAGCACACGGACAGGCAATAACAAGCACGGCGATCGCCGGAATAATGCTTTGTGACCATTCCCCGGTGATCATGTACCATACGACTGCAGTGATCACGGCTATAACAAGCACGACCGGCACAAAAATGCTCGATATCCTATCGGCAAGCTTCTGGATCGGGGCTTTTTTTGATTGTGCATCCGCGACTACCCGCACGATCTGAGCAAGCACGGTGTCCTGACCTACCTTTCGTGCGCGCATGTGCAGCGCACCGTTTATGTTTATCGTCGCGCCGTACAGATCGTCTCCGGTTTTCTTACCCACCGGCATGCTTTCTCCGGTAAGCATCGATTCATCCACACTCGATGTACCGTCAATCACGATCCCGTCAACGGGCATCTTCTCGCCCGGCTTTACCAGCAGTACATCGCCAACGACAACTTCTTCTACCGGTACATCGTGTTCCGTGCCGTCTATCACCTTATGCGCGGTTTTTGCGCCGAGCTGCATGAGCTTTTCGATCGCTTCACTTGCCTGACCGCGGCTCTTTGCTTCGAAGTAGCGTCCGAGCAGTATCAAAGCCGTAATCACTGCTCCCGTTTCGAAGTATAGGTGCGTCTTATCCCCCCATACAAGCGACCACCAACTCAAGGCAAGCGTGGCCAGCGTTCCCAGGGATATCAGAGTGTTCATGTCGGATGAAAAAATTTTAAGCTGCTTGATCATTCCGACATGAAATTCCCAACCGAAAAAAAGAATAACGACGCTGCTCACGACGGCTTGCAGCAGCATACTGACGTTCATTCCGGCGACCTCGGACGGAAATTCGATACCGCCCATCGCAAGAACAAGCACCGGTGCTGCGAGCGCAAGCGATATGAACGCACGGTTCCGTATTACCGCGATTTCCTTCATCGATTCCTGCCGGTGCTCATGCGCGGATTGATGCGCAACGACCTTGTATCCGTTCTTCTCAACGGCATGATGGAGCGCGTGCTCGGGAACTTTTGTTTCGTCATACTCGACCGTCGCGTTGTTCAGCGCGTAGTTCACCGAAGCCGAGGCGACGCCGGGAAGTTTTTGCAAGCTTCGTTCATTGCGAAGCACGCAACTCGCACAATGCATACCGACTATGGTAAAAGTTGTTTTTTGCATGATGTTCAATTACTTATTGCAAGAAATTAAGCGCACGACTCGTCCCGACACTCGCGTAGCGAGTCGTCGGGATGCATACCGAGTATCGTGAAAGTGGTTTTTTCATATGTTATCTTTCTACATGGTACTCACCAAGAGCAGCGATGGCTGCATCGAATGCTTTCCAATCGACTGATGGGTCATGTTCAATGATTGTTTTTCCTGTCCGGTAATCGACAGTACAACTGATGATACCGGCAATCTCGGATGACACGTCTTCGATAAGCGCCTTACACGACGCGCAATGCGTGCCGACGATGGTAAGTTCGGTTTTCATCTTCGTCTCCATACATCAATAATAACGTGATTACGCCGATCCGGAAACGACGGTAAAACGTGCTCCGGGAGTCGTCATACCCATTGAGCAGCTGAATTCAAGCGTTCCGTCCTGCTTCGGCGTGAACGATATCGTCGTAACGGCGTCGCGGGAAAGACGACGGGTGATGCCCAGCTTCGGAACAATCAATACCTGCGCGCACCCCTGCGCTTTCCTCCCGTCAATAAGCCAATCAACCGGCACTCCGGCCTTCACGGTAAAGCGGGACGGATAATACTCATACCCTTCAACGCGCATTTCGGCGATTTGCTTTCCGTTTCGCATAGGCACTTCGGTTGCCGGCGCGGTATTCTGTGCGAATAACGTTCGCGGATCAAGCGGCACGCCGGCAAGCGCAAACCCCCCGCTTACATTCAGCACTCCCATCAGAACGACCAGGACTCCTGCGACCTTCACGAAATAGCGCAGGAACAGTCCCTTCGAAAAACTCGTCAGGACCGAAAGTGACATCAGGGCCGGAAGCGTACCAAGGGCAAAGAAGAGCATCGTCAGGGCGCCGCGCATAGGGCTGCCGAGGGTCAGGACGTACAACTGAAGCGTCTGTGTAAACCCGCAGGGGAGAAAGAACGTCGAAGCACCGAGAAAAAAGGGTGCTGCGCGATGCTCCGAATTGCTCGCATCGTGAATGCGGTGCGCGAACCGCTTGGGCAGCTTGAGCTGCATCCGGCGTAAGAACGGAAACACGTCGAGCAGTTGAAGCCCCAGTACAACCATAACGATGCTTGCAACGATCGTGAGAATTCCCGTTGCCCGGGTTGAGAGGGATATCACCGAACCCAACGCGCCTACGACGGCACCGAAGACCGTATAGGAAACAACACGACCGATGTTGAAGTAGAGGTGGGGTTTGAATTTCTGAACGCCGGTTAATTCCGCGTGGCGTTCATTATACCGGGTCGCCGTCGCGATCAGCAATCCTCCGGTTACCGCAAGACAAGTTGAGACGGCAGCAATAAGTCCGAGGAGAAAGACAAATCCGTAACTCATTGTATCCGATACGCCGAAATTCGGAGGCGCAATATGAAGCTGCTGGATAATGAGATAGAGCCCGACGACGATGATGGCAATACCGCCAATCTCGGCATAGTGTTCCCCTCGCGGCTCCGCACATTCCTGTTTAACAGGGGGGTGATTGCGATACTGAACCGAATACCCGTCTGCATTGACGGCATTGTTCAGTTCCTCGAGGCTCGGCGTCCTGCTGCAATATACCTTTGCCCTGCCGGTTGCGTTATTGACGCTGACGCGCTCGACGCCAGGTATTTTCTTAAACTTACGCTCAATAAGCACCTCGCAGCTTGCGCAATGCATGCCCGAGATCATGAAGTCAATCCGCTCGATTGATGATGTGTGTTGCATAGATGTAGTTCGTGCTATTCATGCCGATTTCCGATCGAATAAAGTTAAGAGTTAGCAGAAAAACAGTTACATAAAACCGAAGCACAAAACCTGCTCCGGCAAAAACCTGAACTAATCCCGCTTCGGGCTGATGATTCCTCGAGAGAGCTGCCTGAGAATTGAAATGGCCTCAAGGCGAGGCGGAGCATGCGTATGATACAGCGAGCTTTTCGCGCGCTTGAGAGCAGTACGCCATTCGAGACGCGACAGGAGAATCGACAAGGCGACCAAGGAGGCAAGAAAAGCGATGAGAGCGACCGCGTCAATGACATGGAGCGATACGTGATACAGCCGCTGCCAGAGCGATAGATGCTCCTCAACTGTCATGCCGCAGAGCGACGAAGAGCCAGCCATGAGTGGGCATCCTTCCATCCCCTCATGACCTCCGTGGGCCATGGCGCTGCTGGTTGCAACAAGCCCCAAGAAAACGAAAATAAATATGGAAAAAACTGTAGTAACAGCAATTTTTTTGATGGTATCGGTACGCATAAAGTTCCCTACGAGCAGCGTAACATAAGGCACGTTGAAAAGGAAGTGGCTACTTCCAGCGAGAAATTACGGAATATGATGACGGTTTTCGCAATTCTCTCTTGAGTCGTTCCGGCGATTGTCCCAGAATCCGCATGCCCGATACATCAATCGGCCCGATCCCTTTTTGAGACAGATAATACAGGTAACCGACGTCCTCCGGCTTAATTCCCATAAGGTATGCCGCAAGCGCATCCGCCGCAACCGGATTCAAAGACGCAATAAGCCAGCCCAAATCAAGCGTATGACCCATTGCAGGCCCGTTGCCTTCCATAGCCGTCGTTCCGTCGATTATCGCGAGTTGGGCCGGATGTTCGACATACACGTCGGCTAGCGTCATATGGAACTGCCGGTATCCGGTATGATTCCACGGCCAGCGCGCATAGATGCCAAAGGGACTTTTTGGCACGACCTGCGAGCCGATGATGTGCGTTTTGATCGACAGCGATACCATGGTGTAAGCATGCATCTTTGCCGGTACGACGATGATATTGCAATCGGCATCCGCTACCGTTTTTGAAAACGGGATAGCGCGTTTCTTAAAATCCTCGGTGTACGCGAACGAATCGACGGTTTGATCGTCATTGAGGTCAAACAGACGAATATTCGCGGACCGCGACAAAGAATCATATTCGAATTTTCGAAACGCCTTCTTGGTGTCGTGAAACCCGGCGTCGCCGATCAGCACCTCATCGTTGCGCACAAGCGCAATATGATCGAGAACTCCCCGAACCGTTTCGGCGGAAGCGGTAGCGCTTTTCCGAAAATGCGTGACCAGATTCGGATGGATGAAAATCCTTTTGCTCTCCCGTATAAGCTTCTGAAAGGGCTCGCCGAGAAGTGTCAGCGCTTGACGCACCATCTCGCGGTTGTCCGCGCCGGTTACGAGTGCCACGGTGTTGTCATTGGACAAAGTCATATCCCGACTGTAGCAAAAAGCCGGAACTAGTACAAAAGCATGCCGTCGCCAAAAGAGAAAAGACGGTATTTTTTTTGAATTGCGGTTTTGTACAAGGCGATACTCTGTTTTCGTCCGGTGAACGAGCTTACCAGCATCAACAAGCTTGACCGGGGTACGTGAAAGTTGGTGATGATACCGTCAACGAACCGAAACCGGTATTTTTCCCTGATAAACAGATCTGCCGTTCCCTGAAGCTTCTTCAACCGGCCGCTTTTGTCCGCCGCCGACTCCAGCGCGCGGACAACGGTGGTGCCTACCGCGATAATCGGCCGCCCCTGTTTTTTTGCCTCATTCAGGAACCGGGCTATTACCGGATCGATACGATACTGCTCGGCGTGAAGTTTTCCGGCGGCAAGCTGCGAAGCGGTCAGCGGCGCAAAAGTCCCAAGACCGACGTGCAATGTTATAAAACGGATCGGAAAGCCGCCGTGGCCAAGTTTTGTTACCAAACGCTTTGTAAAATGCAACGAGGCGGTCGGCGCCGCAATAGCGCCAGATTTTTTTGCAAAAATCGCCTGGTACTGCTCGCGCAGCTTTTTTCCCGAGGCCTCCGGGTGACGTATATAAGGCGGAATCGGCGCTATCCCGTGCCGTTCCAGTATACCGTTGAGGCGACCTGGGGGAAATAAAGGCCGCAGATAATAAAAACGTCCGTCGCTCTTTGCAACGTCAAAAAAAAGACGGGAGGTCAGGGCAAGACGGGAACCGGCGGCAATCTTCCTGTCCGCTAAAACCTGCAAAAGGCCTCTGACGGTTGCGATGTATAAAATTTCGACCTTGCCTCCCGTACTCTTATACGCGATGAGCCGTGCCGGTAGTACTTTGGTATCGTTGCACACCAGCACAGCTCCAAGCGGCAAATAGGCAGCAAGATTTTTAAAAATATCATGAAAAATCTTTTTCTCCTTCTTTTTAAAAACAAGCAACCGCGCCGCATCGCGCGGTACTGCCGGTTTTTGAGCGATTAATTCGGGCGGAAACGAATATTCGTATTTTTGGAGCCGCAGCATATCTGGCTCACTCTATAGCTCTATTTGATCAGCTCTTTATGGCCGGGGATGTCCCGACCTCGCGTCGGGACGGCCTCACCCCGAACGACGCTCGTGCTACTCGCGCGCACGGGGCAGGCGCACCCGAAGCGTGCGCGCTACCAAAGCCGACGCGGAATCCGACTGAAACGTCGGATTGCGGTCGGCTCCCCGAACCCCCGACATATCGTCGGGGCGTCGGGGCTGCGATTACATGCTTATGGTCGGGGATGTGGGACTCGAACCCACGGCCTCACGCACCCGAAGCGTGCGCGCTACCAACTGCGCCAATCCCCGACCATAAACATCCAATCCCCGACCATCAGAAGCACATTAGTGTTTTTTGTCAATACTCGCCAACCCCGACGCTCTGGTCGGGGCTCCGACTGAAACGTCGGGGCTGCGCCAATCCAAGCCCAGTAGCATCCTAATACTACGTATTTGGAATTTCAGGCATGAAAACTATACCCAAAAACGGAAAAAAAACAAATGGGCGATACCAACGTTTGTAAAACGCTACGGTATGCACGAATTCGAAAAAGTGACCAGGGTGGTGTCGGTGCTGCTTGCGCCGCTATTGTCGGTCACGGTCAGGGTTGCGGTGTAGATTCGAGATATTAAACAGGAGATAGTCAGGCTGGGTGTACTCTGTCCGGAGATCGTACAGCCGGAAGACGGCGAGACAAACCATTGGTAGGAGACGATCATGCCGTCCAGATCGAAGCCGGAACCGCTGAGGACGATGGTCGAACCGGGCTGACCTGACCCTTCAGGGCCAGCATTGGCGATCGGACTAATGTTCGTGGCTGTGACGGTCACTTGGGCGGTGTCGCTTCCCACTCCACCCAGGTTATCCGTGACGGTAAGCGTTGCGGTGTAGGTGCCGCCGCTCGTACAAGTCATGGTCAGATTCGCGGTGGCAGCGCCGGAAAGGGCGCAGCCGGATGAAGGAGAGACGGTCCATGCGTAAGAGGCGATCGTACCGTCAGAATCAGTACCAG
>MHKK01000046.1:0-2166 GCA_001818365.1 Candidatus Komeilibacteria bacterium RIFCSPHIGHO2_01_FULL_52_14 | reverse complement strand
TAAGGTGACGGCGAATCCTCCAGCGACACTCTGGTCAGGGCCTGCGTTTGCGACAGGAGGACTGTTAGAGACCGTCACTAAGGCGGAGTCGGTATCGGTTGCTCCCAGATTATCCGTGACGGTAAGCGTTGCGGTGTAGGTACCGGGGGTTGTGCAGGTCATGGTCAGATTCGCGGTGGCAGCGCCGGAAAGGGTGCAGCCGGATGAAGGAGAGACAGTCCATGCATAGGAAGCGATCGTGCCGTCGGAATCGGTGCCGGAACCGTTTAAGATGGCGGCAACACCTGTAGCAACATTCTGGTCAGGGCCTGCGTTTGCGACAGGAGGACTGTTAGAGACCGTCACTAAGGCGGAGTCGGTAGCGGTCGCCCCCAGATTATCCGTGACGGTAAGCGTTGCGGTGTAGGTGCCGGTGATGGTACAGGTCATGGTCAGATTCGCGGTGGCAGCGCCTGAGAGGGTACAGCCGGATGAAGGAGAGACGGTCCATGCATAGGAGGCAATAGTGCCGTCAGAATCAGTACCAGAACCGTTTAAGATGACGGCAACACCACCCGGGGTACTCTTGTCAGGACCTGCGTTTGCGACAGGAGGACTATTGGCTGCCAACGTCGTCGCTGAGGCCTCATTGCTATAAATGGAATAATTCCCTGATGGATCATATGCCCGAACCACGTAAAAGTAGGTCGTGCTAGCGTTCAGCGGAGAATCGGATGCAGCTGTTGGAAGAGCTGCAGTTGATTTCACAAACGTATACGGCCCGCCCGAAGTCGTTGATCTCCAGATTTCATAACCATTAACAGCCCAGTCATCGGTGGACGCACCCCAAGCAAGATTAATCTGGAACGACGAGATTGCTGTAGCGGAAAGGCTTCCTGGTTGAGTCGGCGGGGATAGGTCATTATTGTACTCGTCTGCTCCGATGTCCCAGAAGGAAAAGATCTGGATTTCATTATCAGCATAATCCGGCAAACCATGCAGCGCTGCTATGGTATTATTGATATCTCTCGTTCTGCCGACTGGCATTCCGATCGACGTCCCAAGGTTAATTCCCGCTGAAGTAGGTCGGAGATGAAAATCATTACCTGCGGCATTCACGAAAACAGCATTCGAGCACCAATTCGATCCGAAGGTCAGAAGTGTCGAGCATGAGTAATTTGTTCCGAATATTTGCGCCAAAGTGAGGTCAGCACTTGCAAGACCGGACTTAACATTATTATACTCGAATACACTACCACCAGCAGCAGCCATTCCCCAGCTGATGAGCGGTATGGGTGCAGCCGTCCAAATCATATTATTCCTGAACAACATGCCGTTGACTACTGTACCGTTCCACATGCCCAAGCCCGGACCTCCGGGACTATAAATCGTATTATTGTAAATCACGTCATTATCCTCCCCAAAACCGCCCCCGCCACCGAAATAAATTCCAGGCCCTCCTCTGATAACGAAGTTATTATAGACCTGGTTAGCATTGGAATTAGCAGGATTCGTATTCGGATCGGCAACGGGTTCCTGACCGCCAACGAACATTATTGAACCGTGCTGCAACGCCGACAATCCGAGCCCTCCGGTGCCGGAGTCCATAATAATATTATCGCGAAGTATCACGTTGCTCGCGCGCAGTGCCACTCCAATCTCCGCATTCTTGATGATATTGTTGTACACGAGTAGCGTGCCGTTTGCTGTATCGTGATAATTCATGCAAATACCCGAGTGATAGCAGTAGTTTCCTTGCCAATGGCGAGCGCCGTCAATGTAATTATCATGCACCGATATATTCGGATCCGTGCAGCCGTCTGATGCGTGACAATGCACCGATACGATCAATGGCGGCTCGCACCATCCGCACTTTCCCGGGTTCGCGGCGCATGATCCTGCAAAGGAAGCGGAGGCCGGCAGGGTGCCGACGCAGGTGATGCTGTTGCCCTTCACTTCTACGTTGTAGATTGATGCCGGAGGCACGGGCGTTCCGCTGTCATCATGGATACTGATCTGCGCACCACATGAGCCGTTTCCCTCGAGTTTCTGCGTGCCATCGCACAGAAACGTATTGTTGGTGACGGTAACATTGGCCGATCCCTTCTTGACCAGGACACCGCCGCCGACGTTCGTATAGGTATTGTTTTGAATCACGAAACTCGATGGGTTCGCGCCGCCTGCATC
>MHKK01000045.1:5281-5764 GCA_001818365.1 Candidatus Komeilibacteria bacterium RIFCSPHIGHO2_01_FULL_52_14 | reverse complement strand
ACCGCAATAGGATGCGATCGTAACCACCAGGCCGATATAGTTGACGATCCTGACGTCATAGCGGGACGGCCGAAGGAGTTGATACGCAATAATGAGAACCAAAACCGGTACGAGCCACGCGCCCATGCCGAAAACTTTCCCCAAAAACGTGACGAGTGCATCGCCGACGGAACCGGTTGCGTGAAAAAAAGAAAGCAGCGTAATGAACGCAGCGGTAAATATTATAACAATGGCGATCCCGCGCTTGGTTTCAGGAGGCAGGGCGAAATGGCGCGTTGTCGGTAAGCTGCGGTTGCGGCGTACGCGCCTCCTGATTTGCGAACGGTTATTAAGCATAGATGACTCTTATTTTAGCATAAAAAGTTGATAAAATAAAGGGTTTATGACTTAAAAGTCGAGAATTATTTTGCGCGACCGGCCGCGCAGGGCCGGTTGGGGGTGGGAGGGGGCTCATTCCGACGTCGCCCCCTACCACCCACAACA
>MHKK01000045.1:0-5236 GCA_001818365.1 Candidatus Komeilibacteria bacterium RIFCSPHIGHO2_01_FULL_52_14 | reverse complement strand
CGCTGCGGAGAGCAGTTTTGAAACTGATTGACAAAAGCTCAGATGTGGGTTAGTTTCAGTCGTTGTTCGTTGTTTTACATTTCGAGTGCCAGTGCGTGTCGGTTGGAGGCATTTGGAATAAGCCAGGTGTCAGGCCAGCCCACAGCGCATCCCATCGCTCCCATTCTCGGGAGAAATCGGAAAGGAGTTTCGTATGGCACAGCAGAGTGCAGTTCAAACGGAACAGCAGGACCGTAAGCAGTATGAACCGATTTTCATCGGAGGTTCCAGGGTAGTTGGAACGATGGGGATCGTTCTCCTGGCAGTTTTAAACATCCTGTTTCTTCCCGGTTTTCGGGAAAACACGATGTTCGCGCAAGTTTGGTTTATCCTTTTCCTCTGGCTATCGCTCTGCTGCCTTCTCACCACGCCACTGTTCATCACCCATGATTGGTTGAACCGCTACTTCCGGCAGAACATCATCGGCTTCAACAAGGTTCACTATCTCGATGACGCTCTGATGATCGGCTCGAAGATCGTGCCGAGGAATGCGAAGCCAGAAGGTTGGCTCTTCGCGATCTCGATCCCGCTCGGCGGGTGGTTCAACAGGCCGCGCATTTTCCGCGGACCCGTTGAGGCGGCAGGTTGGAGCGTCAAGGTGGCGTATCGACCGTTTTCGGAAGATCAAATCTTGCTTGCAGATCCCCAGGGGAACCAACTAGCGCTGCCCATGAGGGACATTCTCTCTCTCGCACAGCGTCAGGCAAGAGAACTGATCTCCCCGCCATCAGATTTGGACATGGGTGTAGCGTTTCTACTGGGGCGGCTGAATGCTCGCGAAGCCGAGCTCCGCGAGCGAGCGCAGGATACTGCGGTGCTGGAGTTGACGGTCCGCGTGTTGGGCTACGGGATAGCACGGACGATCCATGAGCTTGATCACTCCAGACGCTTCGTGAAATCAAAAGAGGGTATGCTAATCCGGAGGCGGCTCATGCAGTTTGCCGCACAGCAGGTGGCTGAGCACCCCTGGCTTGTCGGTACAGCGCCCGACCTCAAGTCATATGTATTTGAGAAGTCGTATATACCTTAGCATTCTGGGAGCATAGTTCTCTAGACACACGAAACTAAAGCCCTGCCAAGTTTTCCCGAAAGGGGATTCGAGGCAGGGCTGATTTATTTTATTTTCGCCCGCTGAATCCCCGCATGCGCGGGGTGAAAGCGGCATGCGAAAATGACCCTGAGCGACTCCGATGGAACGTCGGAGGAGTCGAGGGGTCCCGTTGAGATTGCCGCGTCGCTACGCTCCTCGCAATGACGATATAAACAAAATCGCCCCGCGCAGGAGCGCGGGGCGTGGCTGGCGACGGCTCATACAAAAACACCGCTGCCCCGCAGTGCGGGGCAGCGGCTAAAAGTCCGATGCCTTTTATTATGCCCGCCCGAAACCCGTGCTTTTAAGCACGGGGATACGGGCGAAGTTTAAATGATTCGGCGGAGCCACGCTGAGCGTGGCGGAGCCGGCTCTTCTCATAACAAACCCACCCTGATACCGCGCCCTGAAGGGCGCGGAGGGGTTTATTTTCCCTCGATAAATCCAGTTCCTGCCGGAATCAAGCGTCCAATAATGACGTTCTCTTTGAGGCCTCGCAACCGATCGGTCTTTCCGGTAATAGCCGCATCAATCAAGACGCGAGCCGTTTCTTGGAAGGATGCCGCAGCGAGGAACGAGTCGGACGCAAGCGACGCTTTCGTAATACCCATAAGCAGATAGTCACCGGTCGCCTTTTTGCCTTTGACGGCCTTGTTTGCTTCGTGGAACTGCGTATGCGTCACAATCTCGCCCGGCAGGAGCTCAGTTTCCCCGGCATCTTTTACATAAATGCGCGAAAACATTTGCCGGGCAATAAGCTCGATGTGTTTGTCGTTGAGCTTCTGTCCCTGCGATGAGTAGATGTATTTGATTTCTTTGATAACATACTTCTGTACGGTGAGTTTTCCTTTCAGCCGGTAGAGCTCGTGCAGATCAATGCTGCCTTCCGTAAGCTGTTGTCCGGGAACGACCAGGTCGCCGTTCCGCACCCAGAGGTTGTAGCCGGCCGGAATCAGAACCTCGAGCATCTCATTCTTTTCCCCGGTCAGCGTAACGGCATTTTTATTCACCTTTGCTGTTCCATTGAACGGTGCGCGGACTTCTTCGGTCTCATTCTGCACCATGATGAGCTGGTTGCGCAGCAGCTGCTCACCGTCCTTCACGGAAAGTTTATCGCTCGTTTCGTCATAATCAAAGCTCGCTTGCGATACCTCGCTGCCCTTGATCTTGATAAGGCGATTCTTGTTAACGCCCACATTTTCGTTTTCAATCAGCACCTGGCCGGCAATCGGGGCTACGATCGAGCGCATCTTGGGCGGGCGCGCTTCAAAAAGTTCCTCAACGCGCGGTAATCCTTGCGTGATGTCGCCGCCGGCAACGCCTCCGAGGTGGAAGGTTCGCATGGTGAGCTGTGTGCCGGGTTCGCCGATGGACTGCGCCGCAATAATACCGGCGCTCGTTCCTTTTTTGGCGATCTCGTTATACCCCAGTTCAAAGCCGTAGCATTTTTGGCAAATGCCGCGGATCGATTTACACGTGAGGACCGATCGGATCAGCACCGCTTTCGGTGCGGCTTTGTTGATTTTGGCAACCAGCTCGGGCGTCACCAGGGAGTGCTTCTTGAGAATGGTTTTACCCTTGGCGTCCTTAATATCTTCCGCCGTATAGCGGCCGACGATCCGCGTTCCGATAACTTCGCCGGTCTCCTCGGTCTCTGCGCGGTCAATGGAAAGCCCTTCGGTGTCTTTGCAGTCCTCGTCGATAATAATGAGATCCTGAGCAACATCGATCAGGCGCCGCGTCAGGTAACCGGCGTTTGCTGTACGCAGGGCGGTGTCGGAAAGACCTTTGCGCGTTCCGTGCGTGGAGATAAAATATTCCAGCACATCGAGTCCTTCCTGGAAGTTCGCCTTGACCGGCAGCTCGATGATGTCACCCGCCGGCGACGTCACGAGGCCTTTCATGCCCATGATCTGAATCATCTGCGCCCATGAACCGCGTGCGCCCGATTGAATGATGGTCGCGAGCGACGTAAACTGGTCGAAGTGCTGTTTTGAAGCAATCGTAATCTGGTCTTTGATGTAGTTCCAGGTTTCAATAACCTTAATGTAGCGTTCGTGATCGGTGAGGAGTCCGTTATTGTATTGCTCGCGTATCAGGCTGACGGCCTCTTCGCCCTTCTTGATGAGGCCTGCTTTAGCGGTAACTCGCGGCACATCATCCATACCCCAGGACATGCCGGAACGCGTGATGTATTTGTATCCGAGATCTTTGATCGCATCCAAAAGGTCGACGACGCGCTGGCGTTCCTCTTTGGCGATCGCCTCGGCGCAGACCTGCTTTACCCCGTTCTTATCCAGGGTCTTGTTCATGAAGTCGTACCCTTTCGGAAGAACCTGGTTAAAAATGATCCGCCCGACCGTCGTTTCCTCGCGCTTGCCTTCGATAATGACGAGTATGGGCTGGCGGAGGTCTATGCGCTTCAGTTTGTAGGCAAGCTCTGCCTCGTCGAAACTCGAGAAAAACTTGAGCTTTTCGTCCTTCGCCTTCGGTCGCATCTGCGTGAGGTAGTAGATGCCCCAGACGATGTCCTGACTCGGGATGGTAATCGGCTCGCCGGTCGCGGGCTTTAAAAGATTGCGGTCGGCTGCCATGATTTCTTCGGCTTCTTTCCGTGCTTCATCGGTGAGCGGTAAGTGCACGGCCATCTGGTCGCCGTCGAAATCGGCATTGAACGCCGAACAGACCAGCGGATGCAGCTGGATAGCTTTACCTTCAATGAGGATCGGTTCGAATGCCTGGATGCCGAGACGGTGCAATGTCGGCGCGCGGTTCAGCAGAACCCGGGTGCCTTTGGTGACCTCTTCAAGAATATCCCAGACCTCGGGATGCCCTTCGTCGATATAGCGGTTTGCGCTGCGGACGTTATGCACGATCTCGCGCGAAATGAGCTTGGAAATAACCATAGGGCGATAGAGCTCTAACGCCATCTGTTTCGGCAAGCCGCACTGCGCTAAGCGCAGATGCGGGCCGGCGACGATGACGGAGCGGCCTGAATAATCAACCCGCTTACCCAAAAGGTTTTGGCGGAATCGCCCCTGCTTTCCTTTTAAGAGATCGGCGATGCTCTTGAGCATCCGTTTCTGGCCGGTCGATGCGGTGACGGTTTTGCCGTGCCGTGCATTGTTGTCGATGAGCGCGTCAACGGCTTCCTGCAGCATGCGTTTTTCGTTGCGCTGGATGACCTCGGGAGCTTTGAGCTCCTTGAGCCGCTTCAATCGGTTGTTTCGGTTGATGACGCGCCGGTACAGGTCGTTCAAATCGGAGGTTGCAAACCGGCCGCCGTCGAGCTGGACCATCGGCCGCAGATCGGGCGGAATGACCGGGAGTGCCGTCAGGATCATCCATTCCGGCTTGATCTTGTTCGTGAGGAGAGTTTTTAACAAGCGGGAACGGCGGATAAGTTTCTTTTTCTTCGACGGTATCGATTCCTTGATTTCTTTTTCCAGCTCTTTTACTTCCTGCTTGAGATCGATGCGCTGCAGCAAATAGCGAAGGCCCTCGGCGCCGATGCGCGCCTCAAAGACATGCCCGTATTTCAGCGAGAGATCCTGGTAGGCGTTTTCAGAAATGATGTTTTTCGGCTGCAACGATTTTACTTCTTTTTTTGCGATATCGGCGGCAGCTTCGAGGTGAGTGAGTTTTTCTAGTTTTTGAGCGTTCAAGCTCATTGTTGCTTCTTCGGTCTGTTTTTCTATCTTTTTCGGATCGCCGCCTTTTTGCAGTTGTTGCGATTTCTTGCCCTGCACTTCGCTCAAACGGTGCGTAAACTCCGCTTCTATCTGCTTGCGTTTCGATTTCAGCTCGTCGTTGATCTGCTGCATCGTTTCCCCGCGTGCGGTTTCATCAACGTCGGTAATGATAAAGTTGGCGAAATAAATAACCTTCTCCAGATCCTGTACGGACATATCGAGTACGAGGCCGATCTTTGAAGGAATGCCCCGCAGGAACCAGATATGCGAAACCGGTGACGCCAGGTCGATATGACCCATGCGTTCGCGGCGAACAATGGAACGGGTTACCTCAACGCCGCACTTGTCGCAAATGATGCCCTTATAGCGTATCTTCTTGTATTTTCCGCAGTAGCATTCCCAGTCCTTCGACGGG
>MHKK01000044.1:7415-9881 GCA_001818365.1 Candidatus Komeilibacteria bacterium RIFCSPHIGHO2_01_FULL_52_14 | reverse complement strand
CGGATCGCTTCCGGAGAAATATCGATGCCGTCCACCTCGGTGAATCCTGCCGAATGCAAACGACGGATCATACCGCCGCCGCCGCAACCGATATCAAGAATCCGCGTTGTCGGCGGAAAGTTTCTTTTTCGCAGATAGGCGCAGACGAAATTTTGACGCGTTACAAACCACCATTGCGTGTCTTCCGCAGCGTGGTACATTGATTCGTAGTCCTTATCCATTTCCTCGCGGGTTGGTGCAAGAGATGCAGCGGATAATTATGCGCATCGGATACGACGCACCGTACTTTAGCTTTCATAGGTTAGCGTACTCACACGAAACGTGCAAGCATGTCAAGCCGTCACCGGCGGCGACCGGCACGGCTCCTGTGCTATACTATAGATATGCTTTCAAGCATCCAGCGCATTCGTTTATACGGTGTTATTGTGACCGCTTTCGTGTTGCTCTCGGGGCTTCTCATGAACCTGTCCGCACACGCTAAATATGCGGACATCGTGACGTTGAACGAGGTCAGATCATTTGCAAATGCAGCCGAATGGTATAAGCAGGACATCTGGCAATATCCTGCCGGGGACCGTATCGATCTCAGGAATGCCTTCGTGCTTTCGGAGCGCGGATTCGCGAACGGTCAAACGGTGTACTATAGCGGGAATATCCCAAGCAACCGCGCGGTTATCTATCGGAGCGACGGCACCGGGTATACGATCAGCTTTACGTTGCGACAAGCATGGCCCGGCGAGAAACTGCCTTCAAGAAAGTGCATTATGTCGACCTTTACGAAGCTCACCTGTGCCGATGACGAAAAAGAAAAGCAGGGAACATAGGTAATTTTCCGCTTCAAAAAAAAGACGTACCCTGATACAATATACGCACCATGTGGTATGTTTTTATCTTTGTTTTCGGCCTCATATTGGGGAGTTTTTTAAATGCGGTCATTTATCGTCTCTCGGTTAGCGCATCGGCCTTTTCGGGGCGTTCACGCTGCCCGCATTGCAAGCACGTGCTGCATTCCATCGATCTGGTGCCGCTCGTAAGTTTTTTATTCCTTCGCGGGCAGTGCCGCTTCTGCGGTAAAAAAATTTCGTGGCAGTATCCTCTTATCGAGGCAACGACAGCGAGTTTGCTTGTTCTGATTTTTTTCCGCTTCAATTCACAGGTCGCGGGAATCCAAAACTGGTTCGATGTCGCCACGGTCACCCTGTTTACCGCATATTTGATCGTTATTTTCACGTATGATTTTCTCCATTACCTGATATTGGACAAGGTCGTGTTACCGGCAATCGTGATCGCATTCGTTTTGAACACGGTCCGGGGGGTTTCATGGACCTCGATGGTTCTCGGAGCACTGGTCTGCGGCGGATTCTTTGCGCTGCAATATGCGGTATCGCGCGGCCGTTGGATAGGCGGAGGGGATATACGGCTCGGCGTTCTTATGGGGACGATGCTTGCATGGCCCCTTTCGGTCGTCGCCTTGTTCTTCGCATACATATCGGGGGCGTTTGTGGGTTTATTTTTAATCATGTTCGGGCGTAAAACCCTCGGAAGTAAAATTCCGTTCGGAACGTTTCTCTCCATAGCCACCTATGTAACGCTGCTCTACGGCAGCGATGCGCTGAATTGGTATCGGAATATGACCGGCCTATGAAAATTTTTCCGATTCAGTCGGAGTGCAGTTCACGGAATGAAGCCGGCTATACTATGGTCGAGATGGTGGTTTCCATTGCCATCATGACCCTGATGGTCGGTATCGTCGCCGGTACGTATTCCCTCGGGCGCAATTTCGACACCATGAAAGCGGAAACCCAACGCCTGGCATCGGTCATGCGCTCTGCTCGCGCGAGGGCGTTTAACGGAACGCTTCTGACGACAACCGTATGTTCCAACTCGAAGACGACGGCGTGCACGGTCGACGGCAATTGCGTTAGCCCGGGGACCTGCACTGCGATAGGATCCGTTTACCCTGCGGGTGGGTATGCCCTGCATCTTGATAATAATTCAAAGGCATGCACCGGCGATCCGCATCTGTTCTGTGCGACAGATGCCGATTGCACGATTCAAAATCAAGGATCATGTGTCGTATCTCCGAATAAGAGCTCGTATATATTATTTGCCGATTTTGACGGTGGTGCCGATTACGACGGGGCAAACGAAAAAATAGAGCAATACGACGTCGCTAACAATTTTAATTTCAAATTCCCGAGCAGCGGAACGTATGCCGATGTTTTCTTTAAATCAGCTTCGATGCTGGTATTTGAGAACGGCATACAGCTGTTGGCTTCATCGTATACGATCGATGTCAATTATAAGACGCCGTGCGCAAGCGTTGTGCAGAACAAAAAGGGAAGTGTACAATTAGATCTGATCTATCAAAAAGTCAATGATTCACTTGTTTCTTGCTAAAAAGAAAAGAGCGGTTCCTCTTTCTGATACTGGAAAGCGGGGTTCACCCAGCACCACTTTTGGTGT
>MHKK01000044.1:2157-7398 GCA_001818365.1 Candidatus Komeilibacteria bacterium RIFCSPHIGHO2_01_FULL_52_14 | reverse complement strand
AAAGTGACGCAAAGCGGGGTTCACCCAGCACCACTTTTGGTGTCAAAAGTGACGCAAAGCGGGGTTCACCCAGCACCACTTTTGGTGTCAAAAGTGGTGCTGGGTTCACGCTCATTGAGGGGATTATTGCGAGCGGCATCATAAGCACCGCGCTCATTGTCGGTCTTGCTCTTGCATATTCCAATCTTATCGCTGCGCAAGCGAACAGCGACCGGATTATTGCAGGTAACTTGGCGCGCGAGGCACTTGAGGTCGTCAGGAACATCCGTGACAGCAACTGGTTGCGCTTCCAGGCGAATGCGGACAAGGACAATAATGCGGTGAACGGAATCCAATTCTACAGTTGGGACGATTTTTTTGACGGCTGGCCGAACTATAATGCCGCAACGTGCACGAACGGCGATTGCGGGAATTATTTCGACGTTATCTTGAGCGATGTCAATTTCAGCAATCCCAACGCCTACAACTATTCGCTGCGCAAAGTGACGTCGGTGAACAGAGACGCGTTAACGTGTCTACAGGACACGGGGCAGCCATCCTGTCGCGTGCATATGCAAGGCACGACGTATTTTCAGGCAGCCGCACCTTCCGGTGCGGCAACGCCCTATGTCCGGAGGGTGGTCTTAAAGCCGATCTGCTGGGACGGCACGAACGAGATCGTTGATTTCGATGCCGTCAATCCCGACATGGTGTGTCCGGTGGGTACGATAAAGGCCGGGGTGCTCGCAACCGCGGAGGTGTATTGGCAGAGAACCAATAAGACGCTTGACGTTCAGCTGAAGGAACGTTTTTATAATTGGCGTACAAAATTCTGATATGCGAGGGGTAAAACGCGAAGGATACACGATTGTTGAAATGCTGGTAGCGGTCGCTATTTTCTCTTTGGCATTTATCACCATCTCAGTCATTTTTTTGGGATTTACCGGTGCCCAGTCGCGGGCCGCGGTTTCGCAACGACTGCTAAACGAGGGGAGCTACATGCTCGAACTGGTAGCTCGGGAAATTCGGATGCATGCGATCGATTATTCCTGTGCGCAGGCAACAACGCGGTATGTGTGCCTTCATTCCATTGACGGCGAGGCGATACGTATTCAGTTCGATGCAACGGCAGCCCCTGCCGTGATTCGAGTATGCAAAGATTACGATGCGTCTCCCTGTACTGTCGGATCTCCAAAGTGGGTGACGCTGAGCTCGTCCGATCTTTCGATTGCCGATATGCAGTTCCAAATATTTCCGTCGGTGGATCCGCTTGGTTCCGATGTCACAGTCGGGCAAATTTTTCACCCCTTAACGACCATAACAATGACCGTTGCAGGAGGGAGAGGAAAGTCCTACCAGACATTCGATCTCCAGACGGCGGTATCGTCACGCGTGTATGGATTATAAGGTATCTCGAAGGATTCAAAAGCGTCTTGACGTTCGTACGGACGAGCGGGGGGCCCTGTTGCTTGTGGCAATGGTGCTCCTCGGCGTCATTACGCTTTCGGCTATCTATTTAAGTTTAGTTTTGCTGGCGGAGATCAGGAGTACGCGGTATGCGGACAACGGGCTCGCGAGCTATTATGTTGCCGAAAGCGGAGGAGAACGTTCCTTGTGGCGCTTAAAGATCAGTAAGGAGCAGGCAAGTCCCGCTTTATTTACGAATTTAACGGCTGCGTCAAATATGACCGATCAGTGCGCTGGCGAGGACGGGGGCATCGCTGGGAGGTGTGTCGGTCGATGCAGCAACGATAGCACAATAAAATGTCAGTCGACGGCTGACTGCGGAGGATCTGCTTGCGATCCCGGTTTGGGCGATCCCGAGCGCCTCTATGACTTCACCACCGTTTCGCTCAAGGCCGGTGATTTTACGGCTTATGACATCACACCGAATCAGTCAGTGTCTATGGATGTTTATGATCCGACGGTCGAAGGCCAGATCAATGCGTCGACCGGGGTTTCGGAGCTGGTCATCGGGTGGTATGTCTCTGCCTGCTCGGGCGTCGAACAGAGCGCTCGGCTGCAAATCAGCTATACGCCGATTGACGCGCACACGCTGGAACCGGTCGATCTGACGTATCCGCCGGTAACGCGTGTCGACGTATGTGGTTGCAGTCAGGCGTCGTATGATACCGTCACGAACACCTATAAATGTGCCGACTCATTGGTAGCGCCCTCGTATCAGTTGAATCTCCTGGCTTCAAGTTTTTATAGAATTGTATTTCGGTCCGCGGATGTGCCGGTAAAGAAAATCAGTGTGACCGGTAACGACGACATCCCTTCGCTTATTCAGATCGCGACACGAGGCATCTATCGGGAATCCGAGTCGGTGGTGACGCTGCGTGCTCAATGGCGCGATGCTTTGTCGGGCATATTCAACTACGTTCTTTTCTCCGAGGAGAGTTTGATTAAGGATACCCGGGATCTGACCGGCGCGTCGTTCAAATCGCTATGCGGATTTTGCTCGGCGAGCACATCGGGTAATAAGTTCAGCTGCAGCGCCGATCCCGATTGTCAGACCTGCAGCAGCGGAAAGTGCATTGATGGAACGACCAATTGTACCACGTCTGCGGATTGTACGGCGATGCAATGCACGACCGTCAATACGGTGAGCGATACCATCGATGGCAGCGCATCCTCGTGGTACTGCCCGTTGGATACGAGCGGTGAGTCAGACGGATCCGTCGGGAGCATCAATCAGACGGATGCTAATTCGTGCAACGTGCTTTGTAACGGTAGAACGTTCTGCGGTGACGGCTATTGGCAGGCCACCAACGGAATAGGAAACGGATTTGAAGGGCATGAACAATGCGATGAGGGTGCCGCGAATAGCGATACCGTCCCGTTGACGTGCAGGACGGATTGTCGCGATCCGTTCTGCGGAGATGGTGTGACTGACAACGGGCCCTATACTGATGCGCAGGGGGCACTCGTCATCCCCCCGAATGAAGAAGAGTGCGATGATGCTGATGCGGACAACACCGATGAATGCAATACGCTGTGCAAGCTTACGACCTGCGGTGACGGCATTGTTCAGTCGCCTGATGGTCAGGGAATTAGCGAGGAGTGCGACCAAGGCGTCTCAAACGCCGTTTGCGACGTTGGCGTTACCTGCAGCCCGTCTTGTACAACCTGTTAGTGCCCATGACAAAAGCAGAAGCACGGGAGCGAATCGAGAAGTTAAAGAAAGCGATCAACCGATATCGCTATGAATATCATGTTCTCGATAAACTGGAGATCTCCGAAGCGGCACTCGACGGTTTAAAATACGAGCTCGCGAAACTCGAACGCGAATATCCGGACTTGATAACGCCGGATTCGCCGACGCAGCGGATAGGCGGCGTTGCACTCTCAAAATTCGCGAAGGTGACGCACTCGAAACCCGTATTGTCGTTGGAGGATGCATTTCACCATTCCGATCTTGAGGAATGGGAAGAGCGCAACAAGAAACTTTTACGTGAACCGATCGGGGGTTATTATTGCGAGCTCAAATTCGACGGTTTGTCGGTGATACTGACCTATGAGAACGGGGTATTCGTCCGCGGGGCGACTCGCGGCGACGGAAAAGTCGGTGAGGATGTCACGCAGAACCTGAAGACCGTCGAGAGCATTCCTTTGCGACTCGAACTTGATGCGCTGAAGAAAGCCCTGCGCACCATCGAGGTTCGGGGTGAGGTGGTGATGCCGAAAAAAACATTCGAAGCGTTGAATCGGCATCAAAAAAAGCAGGGGCTACCGCTGTATGCGAACCCTCGAAACATTGCGGCCGGCTCCATCAGACAATTGAATCCGCAGATAACCGCCGACCGGAAGCTTGATTGTTTTGTTTTCGATCTCATTTCCGATTGCGGCCAGCGCACGCATGAAGAAGCCCATTCGTTGGTTGCAAAGATGGGGTTTAAGACAAGCAGATATAATGAGGGAGTGAAAAATTTGGACGGTGTCGTGCAGTTTTTAAAAAAATGGGAGACAAAGCGGGATTCGCTGCCTTACACGACGGACGGTTCGGTCATCGTGGTAAACGATATTCGTCAGGAACAGCGGCTCGGCAGCGTGGGCAAGGCCGATCGCTGGATGATTGCGTATAAATTCGCGGCGGAACAGGCAACGACCAGGGTAGAAGACATTATCGTCCAGGTCGGCAGGACCGGAGCGTTGACTCCGGTCGCGATCCTTTCGCCGGTGCGGGTTGCCGGTACGACGGTCTCACGCGCAACGCTGCACAACGAGGATGAGATCAGGCGCCTTGATATCAGGATCGGCGACACCGTGATTATTCAGAAAGCCGGCGATATTATTCCGGATGTTGTACAGGTTCTGACCAAATTGCGATCAGGGAAAGAGAAGGTTTTTCATTTTCCAAAAGCGTGTCCGATCTGCGGATCACCCGTTCACCGGCCGGAGGGAGAGGTCGCGCACTATTGCACCAACAGGCGGTGCTACGCGCAACAGCGGGAATCCCTTATTCATTCTGTCGGCAAAAAAGGTTTTGATATTGAAGGTTTAGGAGCGGCAATAGTTGAGCAGCTGATGCAAGCGGGACTGGTTCGGGATGCCGCAGATTTTTTTGCTCTCACCGAAGAGGATTTGCTGCCGCTTGAGCGCTTTGCAGAAAAATCTGCCGAGAATCTTGTCGAGTCAATAAAAAAGGCGAAACACGTCAGTTTTTCGAAATATATCTACGCGCTCGGTATCCGCCATGTCGGTGACGGAACGGCCCTTGTTCTTGCGCGGGCATTCCCGACGCTTGCAGCTCTTTCCCGGGTCAGCGCAGAGGGCTTGGAGCATATTTCCGAGGTCGGGCCGGTTATTGCAAAAAGCATTGCCGCATGGTTTGCCGACGAACATAATAAGTGTTTGCTTGCGAAGTTGCGCGCACATGGAGTGAAAGTGAAAGCAGTGGAACAAGCCGGTGCGGTGCTTGCCGGAAAAAAATTCGTTCTGACCGGCTCGCTGCCCGAGGAGCGGGAGGCAATTGAAGAACAGATACGACGCGCAGGTGGCACTGTATCGGGGAGCGTCAGTAAAAAGACGGACTTCGTCGTTGTCGGAGATAATCCCGGTTCAAAACTTACAACGGCCCGGACGCTTGACGTGCGTACGATCGACTATGCCGAGCTCAAGCGCATCCTGGCATCTTAACTTGCTTCGCGATAAAGCTGTAGCTATACTGAGCATCTATGAAACAAATCTCGCTCGTAGAGGTCGATAAAATCGCGGCGCTTGCCAAAGTATCCCTGACGCCCGAAGAGCGCAGTGCGA
>MHKK01000044.1:0-2146 GCA_001818365.1 Candidatus Komeilibacteria bacterium RIFCSPHIGHO2_01_FULL_52_14 | reverse complement strand
ATGTTGAGCCGTTTGTATCCGACTCAACGCCGCTAGCCGATACGCGATCGGATCGCGCACAGTCGTTTTCGGCTCAGGAACCACTCTTGTTTCCCGAACGGATGCGTGAGGGACTGCTTGCGACCAAGAAGGTTTTTAATGAACGAAAAAAAGGCAATGCACGCTCAGAGCATTCCTGAACTTGCCGCGTCGCTCCGTGACGGTTCCCTGACGTCGAGTACGCTCGTGCGCAGGACACTCGATCGTATACGCGACGATAAACTCAACGCTTTTATCACGATCAATGAAAAGGCGCAGGCCATGGCGAAGCAGAGAGACGAACGTCTGCATGGCGGCAGCGCATCCGAACTCTCGGGCATACCGGTAGCGATCAAAGATGTACTGACGACGAGCGGATTGCGCACCACCGCCGCTTCGCGCATCCTCGAGGAGTATGTCCCTTCTTACAGCGCGACGGCGGTCGCGAAGCTTGAAGCAGCCGGCATGGTGGTTGTCGGAAAAACGAACTGCGACGAATTCGCCATGGGATCGTCGAACGAGAACTCGTTTTTCGGCCCGGTAAAAAATCCCTGCGACACGACTCGTGTGTCAGGCGGTTCATCGGGCGGAAGCGCGGCTGCCGTGGCAGCCGGCTATGTTCCCGTAGCGCTCGGCACGGACACCGGCGGTTCGGTCCGCCTTCCGGCCTCGTTTTGCGGTGTGATGGGGCTCAAACCGACGTACGGTCGCGTATCGCGGTACGGACTCATCGCCATGGCCTCATCGCTGGACCAGGTCGGTATCTTTTCCCACACCGCGTATGATTCCGCACTGATTCTGCAGACGATCGCCGGGCACGATCCTCATGACGCAACCTCGAGCACGCGTCCGGTAGAGGAGTATGCGGCACATCTCGAAGCACCGCTTTCAAAGATCACCATCGGTGTCCCCCGCGAGTACCTGTCCGAAGCCGGTGCCGCCGGAGCCCTGATGCAAAGCGCACGGGAAAAACTCGGCGGTATCAAAAGGGTCAGCTTTGTCGATATCTCTCTGCCGCATACGCCGTATGCACTCGCCGCCTATTATATCTGCATGTCCTCCGAAGCGAGCGCGAATCTCGCCCGATACGACGGTATCCGTTACGGTTCGCAGCCGGATGGGGCCGAGACGCTCGATGAATGGTACCGTGCCGCTCGGGGACGCAATTTTGGCCCCGAGGTCCGTCGCCGCATCATGCTGGGAACATTCGCCCTATCCTCCGGGTATTTTGACGCATACTACCGTCAGGCATCAAAAGTCCGCGCTTTAATCTCCCGCGACTTCGAAAAAGCGTTCTCACGCGTCGACGTGATTCTTTCACCGACGTCTCCGACGCCGGCATTCAAGCTCGGCGAAAAAGTTTCCGATCCGCTGCTCATGTACCTCTCCGATATTTATACGGTCTCGGCAAACCTCGCGGGCATTCCGGCGATCTCGTTTCCTGCAGGCCTGCACGAGGACTTGCCGGTCGGACTGCAGCTGATGGGTCCTGCATGGTCGGAGACCCTTCTCTTACAGGCGACGCATCGCTTTGCTCCATCCTTCGTCTGATGAGGGATTTGCTTATGGTATACTAATCCCATGCGAAAAGATCTACAGGAGCGAATTACGGCAGCCGTTTCGGTGCCGAGGAAACGATCGTGGTATAGCCGCCCTCGCGTATATGTTGGTATCATGATCACGGCCTTACTCGGGGGGTTTGGAATCGTGTTCGCCGCACGCGTCGTCAATTATTACGATGCAATCGTCTCCGGCGAGCTGCAGGACCGGCTTATGATCGCCGAACTCAAGCGGGAGGGCAGGATCGATTTGCTGAACAACGGAAATGATCCGAGCATCGGGGAAAAGGATTCAAAGATCATCGTTGTCGCATTCGAAGATTTTGAATGCCCGTTCTGCAAACAGGCACAGCCGTTTATAAAAAAAATGATAGCCAAGCACGGCGATTCGATCAGATTCGTATATAAGGATTTCCCGCTCTCGACCATACATCCTCTCGCGCAGGCAGCGGCCGAGGCGGCACAATGCGCCCATGAACAGGGCAAGTTCTGGGAATATCATGACGGTCTTTTTGCAAATCAGGATAAGATTTCCCAGAGTTTTTTCCGAGCTCTCGCGCAGCAGGTAG
>MHKK01000043.1 GCA_001818365.1 Candidatus Komeilibacteria bacterium RIFCSPHIGHO2_01_FULL_52_14 | reverse complement strand
TGCGCGTCGCACATATTGTTTCAACATTTCCGCCCTACCGGGGCGGTATCGGAAATTCCGCATACCATCTCTGCTGGGAGTTGGCTCAGCTCGGCGATCGGGTGACTGTTTTAACGTCACAGAAACCCGGTTCCGAGAGTTTGTACAATAGCTTGCCGTTTCAAGTCGAGTCGCTGACGCCCTGGCTGTATTACGGGAACGCGTCTTTTGTGCCGCAGCTTTTTTGGCGTTTGAAGCGATTCGATATAATTCATTTGCACTACCCGTTTTTCGGAGGAGCAGAAATGGTGTACCTGGCTCAGCGACGATTGCGCTTTCCGCTCGTAATCCACTATCACATGGACGTCGTCGGAGAAGGTCTTATGAAAAAATTCTTTACCGTTCACACGAACAGGGTCATGCCGCGGATCCTCGACGCTGCCGAGAAAATTATCGTCACGACGATCGATTATGCCCAGCAATCGGCATTGAAGGAACGGCTACAGGCCGAGCCCCACAAATTCATCGTCATACCGCTCGGTGTCAATGCGGAGGTTTTTCGCCCTCGTATGCGAAATCGAGATTTGATCGAGCGGCACCGACTTCATAATAAAAAAGTGGTTCTTTTTGTCGGCGGACTCGACCGCGCCCACTATTTTAAAGGAGTCAATTATCTGATCAAGGCCTTTCAGCTGATAGCATCCAACGACGTATACCGCTTGCTTATCGTTGGCGACGGAAATCTTCGGAAAAGCTTTGAGAGTCTTGCAGTGAGCTTTGGCCTGGAGAGAAAGATCATTTTCGCCGGAAGCGTTTCGGACGACTGGCTCCCTTTGTACTATAATCTTGCGGACGTATTCGTCCTTTCGTCGATCGACAGTTCCGAATCATTCGGTATCGCGGCTCTTGAAGCAATGTCATCGGGCCTGCCGGTGGTGGCTTCGGACCTTCCGGGCGTTCGAAGCGTCGTTCAGAAAGACGTGACGGGCCTTCTGTTTAAACCCCGCCACGTGGCGACCCTTGCCAAGCACCTGAGATTTTTGCTCGAAAATCCGCAGGTCGGCAATGAGTTCGGGGTACAGGGGAGATTGCGCGTAACCAAGCAATTCACCTGGGACCTTATCGGTAAACAGATTCACAATTTATACACGACCATCCCGCTATGAAAATCGGTATTATTTCGAATTTGTATCCTCCGTTCGTCCGCGGAGGAGCCGAGGTCATTGCGCGTACCATGGCGCAGGGACTTTCGGAGCGTCTCCAACATGTTTTTGTCGTCAGCACGCAGCCATTCGAAGGTATGCGGTCGTTAATTCCTCGCGAGCGGGTTGATGACGGCATCAAGATCTATCGTTTCTTTCCGCTGAACCTATATTTCTACCTGTCGGATTACCGGTTCCCGCTTGTCATTAGGGCTCTGTGGCGCTGTATCGACATGCTTAACCTCCATTCCTATTACTGCGTACGAAGGATTTTGGTAAAGGAACGACCAGATGTCGTCATAACGCATAACCTAACCGGTATCGGTTTTTTGATGCCGGTTCTGTTGCACCGTCTTGGTATTCGTCATGTGCACGTGTTGCATGACGTGCAGCTTGTCGAGCCAAGCGGGATCATTCTCCACGGTCACGAGTTCGGTCTACGACATTTTTTTCTCAGGTGCGCCGGATATCATGCTCTGATGCGAAAATTGTTTTCCACCGTCTCGGTCGTCATTTCTCCTTCCAAATTCCTGCTTGATTTTTACCGCCGGCACCGTTTTTTCGAGGCGGTAGAATCGAAAATCATGACGAATCCGATCCGAATGCCCGCTACCGTACCGCGACGGCAGGTGCCGCACGATGAACTTCGACTATTGTATATCGGGCAACTGACGCCGGGCAAAGGTATCATGCAGTTGGCTGATGTTGTGCGATCGACGCGAGTTCCCGTCTCCCTGGCCGTTATTGGGAGCGGACCCTTGCTACTGCAGCTGCGAAAGAAGGCAGAGGAAGACCCGAGGATAACGCTTCTGGGCTGGCGGACACATGCGGACGTGGAGCTTAAGTTGAGCGAATCGGATATCGTCGTTGTTCCAACGCTTTGTTATGATAATTCTCCGACGGTCGTGCTCGAAGCGCTCTCGCACGGCGTTCCGGTCATAGCTTCGGATATTGGCGGCGCGAAGGAACTGATTCGGGTAGGCACGAACGGTTGGATTTTTCCCGTAGAGCAATGGAGCGAACTCCAGAGGCTCATCGAATGGCTTGCCGCACATCGCGATGAAATCCGTCGGGCAGCAGCCGTGGCTAGATCAAGCATCGAAAATGCATCGGTTGCCGAATACTGCTCCCGGCTCCTTACTGTGCTCGAAGCTTATAGATAGTTGTTGTCTCTCGTCCGCTGGTATAGGTTCGCAGAGCATAGGGCGCAATGTGGTCACGAACTCGGTCGGCGGAGTCCCAATAGTTGTTCAGTACGAAGTATATATCTGAAACTCCGGTGAGCTGACGTACCGACGTGAGAATGGATAATACGTTCGAGTCCGGTTTCGCCAAGTCCTCGTACAATCCGTATAGCCGTGAGCTGGTCGGTAGAGGATAGTAAAACTGATCCTGATAGTAGTGTGCAAACCCGAATTCCTGCACGGCAACGCCGCTGACCGTTTGATTCGTCAACACGACGTAGGGCCGCGTGCCGGAATCGGCCTGAACGAGATGGACAGCCGAAAAATCCGTGGCTGTTGCATGATATCCTTTGCTTTGGCTGTGCGTATCAAAACGCGGGTAGGAAAGATACCAGGAGGCCGTTGCGATCGCGGAGAACAGCACGACCATGACGGCTGTGCTCATAAGTCCCTGTGGGCGAACCCGACGGATCAGGGCCAGGAGTGCCTGGCATAAAAATGGAACGAGGAGCAGCAGACAGATGATCAGAATGCGATCGGAAAAGATCGACTGTTCGTTCGGTTTAAAATTGAATACGAACATTGATCGTATCACCCACGCTGCGGTAAGGGTGCCGAGGGCGGTTGAGACAAGCAAGCCCAGACCATGTCGAAAGCCCCCTGCAAGTTCCCTCATACCGAAAGCAGCGGTGAGCAAAATGACCAGCGGCAGGATGCCGTAAAAATTGTACACGAGATCGTCCAGAACTACGTACCTGAACAGCGGTCCCGTTATCGATCCGGCAGCGAATGAAAATGGAGCGAATTGAATGGAAAGCTCACGCGAGAACAGGGAAGCCGTATATAGGGATGCGGGGATCCCCGCGGCCGTGGCAAAAAAAGAGACGAGATACAGTCGTGAGCGCTGAAGCGGTGAGCGGAATCTCTCGTACACGGTCATTGAGAACGCGAGTGTCAATGCAACGATACCGGTGAGCGGATGCATGAAAAATGCGGCAAAGCCAAGGAGTACCATGATCCACGGAGAAACCATCCGAGGAACGTGCACCCGAAGGAACACAATCAGGATCAAGGCGAGGAGCCACAGATAGGAAAGCGCCTGCGGGGTCGACTGAATAAGATAGGAGAACGGAATCAGCAACGGCAAGAGCGGCGCACAGGACGCATAGGTGCGCTGTACGACCGAATAGCGAAACGAGCCGGACATGAGGACCGGTATGATGCTGGACGCGAGTAAGGGGAGCATCCAGACGTCGAGAATCGCTACGGGCAGCCGAAAAACACTGGAAGCAATGACGATCAGTACGTAGTAACCGACATAATACAACGGCAAGGGACTCAACGTTCCGGTTGCTGCGATGATTTCCTCACTGGCGTGATGTATAAAAGGATCGAAACCGAAACCGAGCGGAAATACCAGTGGCGCAACGGAGAAGGCAAGCAAATAAAGCGGGGTGAACAATGACGGTACGGAACCGCTGAGCAAAGCTGCCAGCCCGGCAAGCATCATTATGAAATAGAGGAAGTAAACCACATGTGGTACCGATTGCCAGGGTGAAACAGTCGCACCGTGCGCGGAAGACGAGGTAAGGATATAAAAAAGAAAAAGGGCGATACAAAGCGCCAAAATAAAAACGACCGGGGAATACCAGCGTACGTTTTTTGGCCGTGTGAGGTTCGGTAAATGCAGATTTCCGGAGCCGAGTATGATAAGCGGCACGCTCACGATCGTGGCTGTGATCCCGAATTGTGAAAGGGTAAAAAGATAAAATACGGCCGAACCGACAATGACAATGGCGCTCAGGAAGATAAGCGCTCCGAGTGCCCAGGTGAGCGAGAATTGCCTGCGCGGAGCATACCGTAAGCCGAAGCAGATACTTGCAAGGAGAACATAGACAAGAGCCGAGACGAGCGAGAGTGTCCGTACCGGTAGCGTGATGGCAAGGAGTCCCGCAATTTCAATGGCGATAAACGCATACCATGTCGTAATAGTGGACTTGAGAATCATGCATGCATACTAACATACGTATCTTTTTCGACAACGCGTCTGCTATACTGATACCATGACAGTACAGCTACCGAAATCGGGGGTACCTCTGCTGGCGCTGCTTATCACCGTCCTGTTTGTCGCGGTTCAGAGCGCCCTCGTTTGGGACGGCGGTCTGAACGGCGTTTTTAATTCCCCGGATGCCAATGCCAATTATCACTTTGCGGTCAATTTCTACCGAACGGGCAGTTTGCGGATGCCGGCAGCGGATTTTGATGAACCCTATCGGTCATTGTTAAGCACGCGAAGCACCCGCGTAGAGAACGGGTACCTTATTCCTGTCGGATTTCCCGGTATGCCTGTGTTCTACGGACTGATCAGCAGAGTGCTGTTCATAAACCTTATTCCGTTTCTGACTCTGGTTTTTGCGGCAATCGCGCTTTTTGTTTTCTACCTTCTTCTCGCAGACCTGTTCGACTCGCAGACAGCAGTTATTGCCGAGGGGTTGTTGGCAATTCATCCGTCGTGGTGGTATTACACAAACGAGTCGATGATGCCGAATGTCCTGTTTGCAGGCGTTCTTCTGATTGCTTGTTATCTGTACCACCTGGCAGTCAGGCGATCGTCATATAGCTTGTTTGCTCTGGCGCACGTAGCTTGCCTTGGCGCGTTATCAATACGCGGTTTTGAAGTGCTGTGGGTTATGCCCCTTGTTTTGCTTTCACCGCTTCTCCTGAACCGGACGCATCGAGTTCGCGCGTACGTCATTCTATTTTCTATGTACGCCATTCTTGGCTCGTTTGGATGGAAATTGATGACGTATCTTTTGGGTACGAACCGGCCCTTCGGGTACGATATTGATTCGAGTGAGAACGGTTTTGGACCTTGGGGCGTGCTATTTCCCGACGGGTTGCACTTTAATTCCGCTCTTCAAATCGGTGCGGCGTA
>MHKK01000042.1 GCA_001818365.1 Candidatus Komeilibacteria bacterium RIFCSPHIGHO2_01_FULL_52_14 | reverse complement strand
GTTGCGCCCTGGAAATGTTCGCCTTCGGGCATGCCGACATGCGTACGCGTCATCTTGGTTTTGCCTGCCTGACGGCAGGCAGGGGAGTTACGATCGGTGCTCCCTACATCTTCGTCATCTCGATAACTTCCATTATTTCGACAGACCCGCCCGGGATCTTCATTTGAGGATTATCCGAAAATAATTTCGCAGCAGCCTCATGTGATTCTGCCTTCACGATCCCGTATCCGATAATATCATTTTTCGTATCGGTAATACCCTCTGCTGTAATTTTCTTTGTTTTTCCTAACGGCGATCCATATCGGCAAAGTTTTTTTGATGATCCTTCATCCACTTGTTCCACTCCTCCATGCCTTCCTCCTTTTTTTCCTCATCGGTCATTTTCCGCCACTCTGCGGTGACTGCCGCGGGCACGAGATACAAAGCAAAGTACTTTTTCATAGGTTTTCTTGTTGGATACTTATTATGTCTTTTCTGCGTTTACCCTTCGACGAGCTCAGGGAGTAAACGCCCGTTAGTCACTGAGCTAGTTTATCCTGAGCGAAGTCGAAGGAAAGTGCTAACGGGGCAAATTACTTTTACCGTTTCCCGACAAGTTCTGCAAGTCAGTCCACTTTGGGCTCATAGGTCAACAAAACGTTGCCATCTTTAAATGTTCTTGCGCCGAGTAGTTTGAGGTTTGTCTTCTTAACATCTTTAAACAACGGCTTGCCCGCACCCAAGATAAGGGGATTAACGAGCAGCCGATACTCGTCAATGAGGCCGAGATTGGCGAGCTGTTGCACGATGGTGCCACTGCCAAATATGGCGATGTCCTTACCGTCTTGTTCTTTCATTTTTATGATTTCCCGCGGGTTAATTTCACGAAAAACTTTCACGTTCTTCCAAACCGGCCCGTCTTTTACTTCTTTCATTGTTTTTGAAAAGACTATTTTTGGAATACTGTTCATTATCCCTGCCACAACCGGCTCGCTCTTGATCCCCTCCGGTGTGGGCCAGTAACCCGCCATCAGCTCGTAGGTCGTCTTGCCGAAGATGAGCGCGCCTAATGTTTTCATTTGCTCTGCGGAAAATGCACCTATCTCATCATCATAGTTGTGCCAGTCTATCTCACCGTTTGGCCCGGCAAAGAATCCATCGATTGTTACCAAGTTGAAGACAATTTTTTTTCTCATTTTTTCCTTCCTGTCATCGCGAGCCCCGAGCGTAGCGAGGGGCGTGGCGATCCCGATGAGGATTCGGAACCTGCAACAGGATTGCTTCGTCACGTCGTTCCTCGCAATGACACTTTAATTATTTTTCAAAAGCTCATCCAATCTATCAAACCGCTCATCTCATATCTTTATATAGTGACGCACTAATAAATTCTATAAAGACAGATTTACGAAGTTGGCTCAAAACCCCAAATCCTCTTTAACGAATATCATCCTGATCGTCCTGCCGTTGAATTTGCTTTCGCCTTTGAAGATAACGACCTTATTGAGATTGGTGCCAATCTTGTAGAGTTGCTGCATGTGCTGGTCTTCCAGCGGCACGACGTGTTCCACCAGGCGCTGCATCGCATCAGCAAGAGTTGCAACTATTTTTTTGGTGCTGACGATGAAGATGAGATTAGGGGAGGAGTACACAATATGCGGCATTTGGCTTCCGGTATTTGAGCCGATCACAAATTCGCCGTTCTGTGCAACTGCGTGAACACTTCCCACATAATAATCGGAGATTAATGCCTGCCGACGGAGCAGTGCCTGCTTTGCCTTATCTTTTTCCGCCAGGATCGCAACTTTGGGATTGACCCAGCCGTGATCGCCCGATTTGAGATACTCAATGTAGCCGATCTGCTCGAGTGTCGTTGACGAACCATTCATAACGGAAGTGCCTTTCGGGATCAGTTCCTTTACCTTTGTCAGGGCTTCGGCACCGGTTTCAACAACAATAACCTCGTACCCTTTTTCCCGGAGCGCTTTGACAGTTGCATCCAGCGCTTTTTGCGATGCGAGCTGATTATAATTCATAGGACATTGATGCTTTGCCTCATCATCTACGCTCCGGGATGTATTGTCAATAAAATAGGGCGACCCTGCGAAAGGTCGCCCTCGTGTGTTACGCGCTTACAGCTCTGGGCCATCCATCATCCAGCTGGATCGCCTCGATCACGTCGAGCGGCGGCGGGGTCAGCAGCTTGATGTCGTAATCGTACCAGACGTACGACACCCAGATCGTTGTCCCCTTCGCTTCCGTGTCGTGGGTCTCCTTGCCCTTCTCCGGCTGGGCGGTGAAGCAACCGCAATGGTGCATCAGGTGCACCTTGGTGCCCATTCCCTCGAAAAACGTGTCGAGGTGGGTATGGCCGTTGCAGCTCACCATGGCATGCACCCCGTCCTGGACCTCCGCCGTACGTTCCGACGAGTAGTCCTTGCCCCACAACGACAGGGCGACCGGAAGCGTCAGGAGCTCGGTCTGGCGCAGCGTCCAGATGTACACCTTTTTGGCGAAGTCGGTTGCGTCGGGCGAACGAGCGATGAACTGCTCCAGCGCCCTCATCTGTGAACCTCTCATAGGGGGCGGTTCGTACCCCTTTGCCACGGGATCACCTCGGAACCATGTCATTCGTGCCTCCTCTCCGTGTGGAGTTTATGGAAACATCAAAGGACGACAAAGTACACCACTGTATCGGCTTTGTATCGGCATGTCAATGTACGAATGAAAAAAGCGCAGTACTTACATTGACAAAAAGTGTGTGTTTACATATAGTGGCCTGTCGTCCACATGGTATTGGTAACGTTCTTCACATTCAAAGGGGCTTACGATGCCTCAAATCTTCGGTGGGTTGTGGCTCGAGAATCTCGTTCGGCAAGACGAGCAGTATGACTTGCAATGCGAGCTCTTCGCCTCCGGATTTATCCGGGGTATTCAACTGCGTGTCGCTCATCCCGGGTACACTCCGTCGGTAACGACGGAAAATCTTCCGCAGCTCGCACAGAAACTTCCTGACGGTATGAAAGTGTTCGTTCACTTCGGCGCCGAGAATGTCGGAGTCGATTGGGGCGAGCGTCTTGATGAGCAGGGCGCCTACGCAGAGCACGGTCATGCCCACGGAATCTCCTGGAGAGATTGGAACCGGGAGACCATTCTCTGGGGGCAGACCGTCGCACGGGTATTTGATCGCGCCCCGGGCGCTCCGCTCGGCGTTGCACATCCCGGTTACGGTCTTGGCCCGGACGACGTGATTGCTCGCAGTAGGATTGTCAGCGGTCTTTTGGACGTCGGCACCGGCAGCGACGTCGCGTTGGAAACCGTTCCGCCGGTGGCGGATCGTACGGCATCCGCAGCCGTGATAAAGAAAGCGACCGCATGGCCCGACCCGCAGTACTGGGGTTTCGGTGGTACTCCCCGGGATATGAAAGAGCTCATCACCGACCTCGGACCCGGTTGGAAGTGTTTCTACGACTGGTCGCATCTCATCGTCATGTCGAACCAGGCGCGGTTTGGTGCCGAGCTCGGTGTCCCACGCGGATGTTTCGACGAGAAGTGGCGGTCGATCGACAACGTCGTCGAAGAGTACCTCGAGCTCCCTCACTGGCCTATCTGCCAGTATTCCGGTGCGCCGGAAGGGATCGTGCCAGTACACGACCGCTTCCCCTCACGTATACCCGAGCCGGTGCTCGCAGGTTTGCGGGAAATGGAAGTGATCTGTCTTGAAATCCCATGGGATCGCTGGACAGCGTCCGATCGTGTCAGGAGATTTCAGGACGAGGTGCGGTAGACCGCTCTTTAATGAGCCGTGTTCCCATCGGCAGGCAGCAGTGCCCCGTACCGTCACGACGCAAGTCGGGACTGGTGCGGGGCTTCTTTTTTACTTCAAAATCTCGGTGAGAGTATCGCCGCTTACCTTAAAATATTTCGAAACGCCGACCGACGGAGGAGTGGCCATCGGTTCGCCGGGTTTTCTGTCCGCATAGTTTACGATTATTTCCCCGTCACGGAATTCGGTCGTCTGCGGAGCGACACGATCTCCCAACAAAACCGTGTTCGTGTCGGTATAGCCATTTTGTGTGCCAAGGGCAGCCGCGATATAGACAAAAGTTCCGCTTCCGCCGGTGTCTTGCGTCAGGAGAAAGGCGACATCCTCACGACCGTCGGCATTGAAATCCGCACGTACTTCGTTACCGAAATAGTTCGTGATGGTTTTTAAGTCAGATCCCGGCGTGGCATTCGTTTCCGCAATGCCGTTCACCAGCGTTACGGTTTTGTTATCAATCGTGTAGGAGATGTTTTTGTAATCCGCGGCTTGTTTATTATCGGTGACGGTCGGAGCTATCGCTTGTTCCTGCCATAAAATGACGCTGCCAATCACAACAATAAGAACGCAGAAGGCGATAAATAGTGATTTTTTCATACCCCCACAGTACCGCATATAATTACTCGCGTCCAACCGCCTAGGGCTTTCTGCCTGGTTCGTGGACTAAGCATACTACTGCTGTGTTCACATTCTCTCTAGTGTTACCGGCTATGTTATAATTAAAAAATGAATAAACTTCCGAGGATTTGTATTATCGTTTTTGGTTACGCGGCCGTGCTGTACCCGTTGTGGGTTAGGTTCAATTCGTTGACATGGGCTCCCGGCAGTTTTTTGCAAAACATCTTCCCTATGTTCGGGCTTGCGGCCTTCAGCATCCTTTGGCTGCATTCCCTAAGCGGAGTATTTGAGCCCTGGCTTAGGAAACACATCAATTTTGACAGATTCGTAGAACAGACAGCGGCTGTTGTTCTCATCTGTATCGTGGCGCATCCGCTTCTCGCGCTCATTTCGTTCGACTTCAATATCGGCAACCTATTTGCAGCTTATGGCGTAAAATATATTCTTATCGGCGTGATCGGCTGGATTCTGCTGATTACCTATGATGTCGGTAAGATCCTGAAGCGGTATGATTTTTTCAAAAAAAACTGGGAAATGATTCTCACGATCAGCACGATCGGTTTCCTGATGATATTTTTTCACGCGCTGGCCATAGGAAGCGATCTGACCTCGGGTCCATTGAGGATCGTCTGGATTTTCTATGGAGTTACCGCAGCACTCGCCACGATATACAGGTACGGCATCAAGATGTTTATTAAAAATAAAACAGAGAACCACTCATAGCAACTACGAATCGTGCCCGGCCTCAGCCCGCTTCGACTCGAACCGAGGCGAGCGAGGCCTCGGCCGAGACGGGCCCGTCTCGCTGAAGACGAGCTTCAGCTCGTCGAGGCGGGGAGGATGTTAGAACCT
>MHKK01000041.1 GCA_001818365.1 Candidatus Komeilibacteria bacterium RIFCSPHIGHO2_01_FULL_52_14 | reverse complement strand
CTGGTGAAGGTCACGAACGTCATCAAGTGGATCAATTTCAATAATATTCTCGCCGAGCGTTTCCGCAGATACCGTTCGCGAGCCGTCTTTAAACCAAAAGGCCCGATCAACCGTTCCTATACGGCCGCGGCAACGCCCTACCTCGATTCTTTTTCTACGGATATCACACAGCTTGCTCGCGCAGGCCGGTTACCGCTGACGGTGGCTCGCGATCGTGAGATCGAGGAATTGTTCCGCGAAATGGAAGGCGGGAAAAGCGTTCTTTTGGTCGGTGAGAAAGGCGTAGGCAAGGGAAACCTGGTCGAAGGTCTTGCGAACCGCATGGTTGCGGAAGACGTGCCGGCCTTGTTTCAGGACAAGCGGCTCGTCGGTTTGTCGCTGCCTTTTTTGGTTGCCGGTGCGTCCAAAACGGGCGAGGTGCAGGAACGTTTGCTCCTGGTGCTCCAGGAGGTGCGGCGATCGGGCAATATTATCATCGTCATCGAAGAGATCGATAATATCGTCGGCGTTTCATCCGCAGGCACCGAGAATATCGACCTGTCCGAAGTGCTGTCGCAGGAATTGCAGAATTCCTCGATGCGTGTCATCGCGACGACAACGCCCCAGAACATGAAGGAGTTTGTAGAGCGCAGTGCGCTCATGGGAGTGTTTGAGCGCGTGCAGATTCCGGAGCCGGATCGCAATCAGAGCATCCAGATCGTTCAGGCGAACGTCGCGGCGGTTGAAGCAAAGTACAAGGTATTTTTTACGTACGAGTCGCTTGAAAAAATAGTCGATCTCTCCGATCGCTATCTGCACGATCAGTTCCTGCCGGCAAAAGCGATCAATCTGTTGGTCGAGGCCGGGAGTTGGATCGCGAAACGCGATCTGAAGCTGATCGTCGGTGAGGACATTGCGGCGCTTGTCTCGCGGAAGACAAATATCCCGTTGACGCAGGTAACAAAAAAAGAGACCGATGTGCTCCTCAATCTTTCGGAAATCATGCACGGCCGGATTATCGGGCAGGATGAAGCGGTCAAACTCGTCGTGTCGGCACTGCGCCGTGCGCGCACGGAACTGCGCGATCAGAAACGGCCGATCGTGAATATGCTTTTTCTAGGGCCGACTGGTGTCGGAAAAACGGAGCTTGCAAAAACGATTGCGGCGAGTTATTTCGGCAGCGAAGAAGCGATGATCCGTCTGGATATGAGCGAATACCAGGCGCAGGACTCGATTGCACGCTTGCTGGGAGCGCCCGGCGGCAAGACGGGCGGCATGCTGACCGACGCGGTGCGTCAAAGACCGTTCGCCCTCGTCCTGCTTGATGAAGTGGAGAAAGCGCATCCGGATATTCTCAATATCTTCCTGCAGGTCATGGACGACGGGCGTTTGACAGATACGCTCGGCAGAACGGTTGATTTTACCAATGTGATTCTTGTCGCAACCTCGAACGCCGGCTCAACGTATATACAGGACGAGGTTTCAAAACTGACGCCGATCGAAGTTATCAAGGACGAGCTCATCCGTCACAAATTGCGCGACTCGTTCCGTCCCGAATTTTTGAACCGCTTTGACGGCATCGTGGTATTCAAGCCGCTGTCGCGGGAAGAAATTTTTGAGGTCGCCGGGCTCATGCTGAAAAGTGTCGCAAAGCGGCTCGCCGACAAGGGGATTTCCCTCGTCGTTACCCCGGGGGCACAGCGGGAGCTTGCGCAGGCCGGATTTGACCCGATCTTCGGCGCGCGTCCTTTGCGTCGCGTCATTCAGGAACGCGTTGACGACGCACTTGCGAATTATTTGCTTCAGGGAAAGATCGGACGGCGCGACGAAGTAGTGCTTGACGTCGGAGGCGTCATCACGGTGCGCAAGGCGGAACAGCTGTAGTTTTAATAAAGTGAGCCGCGGCGCCTTACGGTGCCGCGGCTTTCGCTTGGGGGAGGAGTTGGCTTAACGCTGGTCGCGCGGTGGAATCCAGATCGAAACGGTTCCTTCCGAGACGTCTTCATGGGCTACGATCCCATCCTGCTTCATCCGTGAAGCGGTTGTGCGGTCTGTTTCTCGGTCCAGCTTGAGCGTCAAGCGTGTCATCACCCCAATTTTCTCGTACTTGGTGACGGTCATGGCCGCCTCCTTTGGAGAGAAGAACGCACCGTATGCGTAGCGAACTTTACCGTCATTGTCAAGCAAACAGGTTGCCATATGGGCACCGATTCGCTATACTGGCGATGTTTTACCGCTATGGTTCAGACACTCGACAAGCTCGTCTCGCTCTGCAAACGCCGCGGTTTTATTTTTCCTTCATCGGAGATCTACGGCGGTTTTTCCAATACCTGGGACTACGGCCCTCTGGGCGCCGAGCTTAAAAATAACATCAAGCGCATGTGGTGGCGGAGGTTCGTGCATGGCCGTGACGACGTCGTGGGCCTCGACGGCTCGGTCATCATGAATCCGCGCGTGTGGGAGGCATCGGGTCATTTAGAGAATTTCACCGACCCGCTCGTCGACTGCAAAAATTGCAAGCGGAGATTCCGCGCCGATCACCTGCTCGATGTTGCCGGCATCAAGCCGGAACTGGGAACGATGAAGCATCCGCCGAAGGCGCTCAAAGAGTGTCCCGAGTGCGGCGGTGAGCTGACCCCGGTGCGCAAGTTCAACCTCATGTTCAAGACCTTTATCGGTCCGGTTGAAGCAGAAACGGGTGTCGCCTACCTTCGTCCCGAAACCGCGCAGACCATGTTTGTGGATTTTAAACAGATCATGGATTCCATGCGCATGAAATTGCCGTTCGGCATCGCACAGATCGGCCGTTCGTTCCGGAACGAGATTACTCCCGGCAATTTTATTTTCAGGACTCGCGAGTTCGAGATCATGGAGATCGAGTATTTCGTTCGGGAGGAGGACTGGGAGAAATATTTTGAGCACTGGAAGACGCAAATGGAGCGTTGGGTTCACGACATGGGGATCTCGGCCAAGGAGTTCGAAGCGGTCGAGATTTCGGAGGACGAGCGGGCTCATTATTCAAAACGGACGGTTGACTTTGAATACAAGTATCCGTTCGGACAGAAGGAATTGTACGGCCTCGCCTACCGGACCGATTTTGATCTGCGCAGACATGCACAATTAAGCGGCGTCGAATTAAGCTATCTGGATCCCGAAACAAAAAAGAAGATCGTTCCGCATGTCATTGAGCCGACGTGGGGCGTTGACCGTTCCGTGCTTGCGGTCTTGTGCTCCGCGTACCATGAAGAGCAGGCGCCGACGGCGGAAGAGGGCGAGACCGATATGCGCGTCGTTTTGAAAATACCCAAGAACCTCGCTCCCTATCAGGCGGCCATTCTCCCCCTGTCCAAGAAAGACGAACTTAAGAAATTTGCCGAGCCGATCGCTGCGGAACTCCGGAATTCGCTCGTCATCGACTATGACGAGACGCAGAGCATCGGCCGCAGGTACCGGCGGCAGGACGAAATCGGCACGCCGTACTGCGTGACGGTAGATTTTGATTCATTGCAGGACAAAAAAGTAACGGTACGCGATCGCGACACCATGAAACAGGATCGTATCGCGCGCGATCAGCTGACCAAATATCTTAAGGAGCGACTCCATGTATAAGCGTATTTCCCGACGCGACGGAAGCGTCATTATTTTGGTTCCTCGCCATGAAACGCACTCGGTGACGTGGGAGGTGATGTACAAAGTCGGATCGCGGCACGAGCAGCGCTCCGTTAACGGCGTTTCGCACTTCATCGAGCACCTCATGTTCAAAGGGACGAAGAAGCGGCCGACGACGAAGGCGCTTTCAAAAGAGCTCGATGCGGTCGGAGCCGAGTATAATGCCTTTACCAGCAAGGATAACACGTCATATTACATTCAGACCGATGCGTCGCATCTGGAACTCGGTGTCGACATGCTCTCCGACATGTTGCGCCATTCAAAGTTCGAGCGGAAAGAAATGGAGCGCGAGCGCGGCGTTATCGTCGAGGAGCTCAACATGTATCGCGACAATCCGGCCATGCGGATCGACGAAATTTTTGAAACGACGATTTTTTCCGGCTCAAGCTTGGGACGGGAGATCGGCGGTCCCCGCGAGGTCATTAAATCGGTTCCGCATGAAAAACTGGTTTCGTATAAGGACCGCTTTTATTATCCCGGCAATATGGTCATCGGTCTTGCCGGAGCGTTTAAGGAGGATCGCGCCTTGCGGCTGATCAATCGCTATTTTCCGGAGGGAAAGCGAAAGGCAAAGGCCTCGATAACGAAATTCGTTTTTGCGCAGGCCAAGCCGCGTGTTCGCATTGAGTTCAAAGAGACCGATCAGGTGCAAATGATGCTGGGATTTCCCGGTTACCCGCACCGCCATAAAAATCTTGACGCTTTGACGCTGCTCTCGGTCATCATGGGCGGCACGATGAGCTCGCGGCTTTTCATTCAGATCCGGGAGCGGAAGGGGCTTGCGTACGTCATACGAAGTTCCGCCGAATCGTTCGAAGATACCGGATACTTTGCGGTACACGCCGGTCTCGACAAGAGCCGTATGGACGAAGCGATCAAGGCCATCCGCGACGAATTGGTGCGCATGTCGCGACACGGGGTGTCGCGTGACGAGCTGCGCCGTGCCAAGGATAATATCCGCGGACGGCTTATCCTCAAATTCGAGCGCGCGAATTCGTATCTTTCATACCTCATGGGGCAGGAACTTTTGACGAACCGCATTCTGAATCTGGATGAGCGCTTGCGGCAGCTTGATGCCGTTACCTACGACCACGTGAATCGGGTTGCGCGAAAGGTCGTGTCCTGGAAACAGGCGAATCTCGGACTGATCGGACCCTATCGGGATAAAGGGCATTTTTTGAAGCTTCTGAAGTAGCGTTGCGCGTTGCGAGAGCATTCGGTACAATAGACGTATGGCAAATGGCACTCCGACTAAGGTACTGCATTCCATCAGCATGGAGTCGGTATTAAAAATTCTGCTGATCGTTATTGCGGTTGCATTTGCGTGGAATATCCGCGATATCATCGCGCTTTTTTTCGTTTCCCTGTTACTCTCTGCGGCCCTCGACCCATCCATCGATTATTTGCGGCAGTATAAGATCCCGCGCGCTCTCGGCGTGCTGCTTATCTATGTCGTGTTCATCTCGCTATTCTTACTGCTCGTCATCGGCATATCAAAGCCGCTCGCTGCCGAGGTTTCCAGTTTTTCAAAAGATCTGCCGAGTTTTTATCTCGACATCGACAGGAACTTGCAGAATTTTCAGCAGTCGACTTTTTTAACGCCCGAACGGGTCACCAGCTTACGAAACGGGCTGGATGATCTGCTCCTGACGCTCACGAGAGTTGCTTCGGGCAACATCCTGCCGTTTTTCAGCGCGTTGTTCGGCGGCCTTCTGTCGCTGATGCTCGTCCTGGTCATCACGTTCTACCTGACGGTACAGGAAAGCGCTCTCCGTCAGTTCCTGATCTGGCTCACACCGAAGAACAAGGAGAAGGAGACCGCCTCCATCATGGAAAAGATAAAACAAAAATTGGGGTGGTGGCTTCGCGGCCAGATGGTGCTTTCGCTCATAATTTTCCTGATTACCTATGTCGGTCTGAAAATATTGGGCATTCAGTACGCTCTTGTCCTGGCTCTCCTGGCCGGATTCTTTGAAACCATACCGTACCTGGGCCCGGTCTTAAGCGCCGTGCCCGCTGTTTTTCTCACGCTGATATCGCCCTGGGGCGGGGTGGTGAAAGCTGTTTTTGTCGTTGTACTGTACATACTGATCCAGCAGGCGGAAAACCATCTCCTTGTTCCGAAAGTTATGGCGAAATCGGTAGGTTTAAATCCGCTCATCGTAATTTTTTCTATCCTCATTGGAGCAAAGCTTGCGGGAATCGTCGGGGCGCTTGTTGCGGTCCCCGCGGCTGCGGCCATAACGGTGTACATTCAGGAGAAGGGCCTGACGAAAGAATTCATCACGTAGAAGATCGTGTCGACGCTGTATATTATTGCCACACCTATCGGCAATGCATCAGATATCACGGAGCGTGCGGTTCGCACGCTCTCGTCAGTTTCGGCGATTCTCGCGGAGGATACGCGCGTTACGCACAAATTGCTTTCGCTGCTTGGGATCCGAAAGGGTCTTATTGCATGGCATGAGCACAGCGACGCCAGGGCTTGGGAGCGCATACGCGTGTTGCTCGCCGGGGGGAGCGATCTTTGTTACGTGACGGATGCGGGAACGCCCGGCGTTTCGGATCCGGGCGGTCGCCTGATAGAGCTGGTTCGGAAAGAATTGCCGGATGTTCATATCGTTCCCATTCCCGGTCCCTCGGCGCTTGCCGCAGCGATTTCCGTTGCCGGGATACCCTTGAGCGAATTCCTTTTTTTGGGCTTTTTACCTCATAAAAAAGGCCGCCAAACGGCTCTTCATGAAATTGCGCAAAGCGCGCGGCCGGTTATTCTCTTCGAATCGGTCCATCGGATCCGTAAACTTCTTGCGGAACTTGCGGAAAGCAAGATGCGCGTTGTAGTATGTAGGGAGCTTACAAAAAAATTCGAAACCGTATACCGCGGAACCGCCGCCGAGGTGCTGGAAGCGCTGACGGCGATGGAAACCAAAGGCGAGTTCGTCGTTATTGCGCATCGATATGATCGAACATGAAACGGCACAAATAGGACAAAAGGCGCTTATTCTACGCAATGGGAAATGTCTTGTCCTTGAAGGTGCGGCACAACCCGGCACATGGGATCTCCCGGGAGGCAGGATCAATCAGGGTGAAAACCCTGAAACTGCCCTACACCGTGAGCTACAAGAAGAACTCGGCATAAAAAAATGCACTGTCGGGGAAACTTTTTTCTACGATCTGTGGTACCGTCCCAATAAGACGACCATCTGTCTGGTTGCGAGTTTCGTCGATATTGATAGAGAAGATTTTTTGATGAGTCATGAACATCTGCAGTACGCGTGGATTACAAAAGAGGAACTGAAAAACTACGAATTCTTTACACCGATCATGAGTACTATGATTCAGAGGGCGTTCGAATATCACGAAAGTAAAAATAATGGCAACTAAACATTTCATCACCACGCCGATCTATTATGTGAACGGCGAGCCGCATATCGGTCACGCCTATACGACCGTGGCTGCCGACGTGCTTGCCCGTTTTTGGCGCGAACGGGACGGCGCCAAAAGCGTTTTTTTCCTCACCGGAACCGACGAGCACGGTACGAAAGTTGCAATTAAGGCGAAAGAGCTTGGCAAGGATACGAAACAGTTTACCGATGAAATTGCCGGGCAGTTTAAAGCCGCATGGCAAACACTGGAAATCTCGAACGATTTTTTTATTCGCACCACCGATGTCGCGCATATGTCGGCGGTACAGGAGATTTTGAAGCGATTGAAAGCGGCAAAAACGCCGCAGGGACGCGATGCGATCTACGAAAGCATGTATACAGGACCGTACTGTGTCGGGTGCGAAAAGTTTTTGACGGTAAAAGATTTGATCGACGGTAAATGCGCCATTCATAAAACAATTCCGGAACGGCTTGAGGAAAAAAATTGGTTTTTTCGTTTGTCCGATTATCTGCCGCAGGTACGCACGGCCATTGAAAAGGGCGAGATGCGGATTCATCCCGAGGAACGCAAGAATGAAACGCTCGGGCTTTTTGGTCAGGGGATAGACGATTTTTCCATTTCACGGTCGACCGTAACCTGGGGCGTTGCGATCCCCTGGGATCCGTCGCAGAGGGCGTACGTCTGGTTAGACGCGCTTTCAAACTATATTACCGCGCTGGGATATCCCGATGATTCGAAACGCGTGAAAGAATGGTGGACCGGTGCGGATGTGCATCAGCTCATGGCGGCCGACATCCTGAAGTTTCACGCGGTTTACTGGCCGGCGCTTCTGCTGGCATTGGGCCTGCCGGTTCCAAAACATCTGCATGTACACGGCTACTTTACGATCGACGGCGAGAAAATGAGCAAGACGACGGGTAATGTCATTAAACCGATCGAATTGGTCTCGAAGTTCGGCGTAGACGCAACGCGGTATTTGTTATTGTCGCAATTCTCGTTCGGCTATGAGAGCGATGTACGAGCGGAAGATTTTGTCACAAAGTATAATGCCGATCTTGCGAACGGTTTGGGCAATCTGCTTGCCCGCGTCACGAATATGATAGAGAAATCCCTCGGTGGAAAAGTCACGCGGAAAATCCATGGCGCACCTACATTGAAAATTGTCGGCGCAGCGATCGAAAAGCTTAACTTCAGAGAAGCGCTGCTTGGGATATGGAAGCTGATCGATCTTAGTAATGAATATATCGATGCGGAAAAACCCTGGGCGCT
>MHKK01000040.1 GCA_001818365.1 Candidatus Komeilibacteria bacterium RIFCSPHIGHO2_01_FULL_52_14 | reverse complement strand
CAAGCGGAAAAGGAAGATGTCCAGAGCAACAAGGTAATTGGCTAGAAGCTCGGGTGTTACGGCACCTCCAGTGAATTGAATGCCTGATTCGGGGGTGAAGGTGATGGGAGAGGCGGCGGAGGCAGAAAAAGCAATAACAAAACTCCAAACACCGGTCACCAGGAATATCGATAGTTGTCGTAATTGTTTCATCAGTTGTTCGCTGAAGGTGCCTGAGCAAGTGCGGAATCAATCATGCCCCGAAGTTGCGCTAAACCAATGGTGCCTTGAACGCCCGGCTCGTCATCCACTTGTACGTACGGGACCCCCGAGATGCCCGATGCCAGGGCTTCCGAAATATTGTATTCTACCAGCGGTCGGGTTTCCTGCGTTTGAAAGCACCGCTCAAACTCCGGCTGCAGCAGCCCCAGCTGTTTTGCCCAGAGGGGGTACAGCGTCAGTGCCGAAAGCAGTTCCCGTTTGGTAAACAAAAGATCGCGATACTGCCAGAACCGACCTTGTTGCTGGGCGCAGCGAGCGGCAATCGCGGCCGTAAAACTCTCCTCATACGATTCCGGCAAATCCTTCCATATGATTCGGACCTTATCGGGATAAAGAGCCGCTATCTGATCAAGCACCGCCGATTCTTCCCGGCAATGAGGACAGGTAAATGACGCCGCAATAATAACGGTCACCGGAGCGTCACGTCTGCCAACGGACGGATCGGTCTCGTTTGGAGTCAAAACACGTGGTACGGTTTCCGAAACGGACACTTGCGTCGGCTGGCGCAGACCCACCAGGATAAATCCTGCAGCCAGTACCACCAGCGCCACTATAGCGGTAGCGATGAACATCTTCATACTTACTTCAGACGAATCGAATGAACCTGATTGGTGACGCTATCGACAAAATACAGTTGGGATTCGTCGGGCGAAAGCTGCACCGATTTCGCGCTATAGAGAAGCTGGCTCCCGACCGGCAGTGCCAGGGGGATCTTTTGGCCGGTACGAAGGTCGATCCTGAAGAATGCGTCGGGAATTCCATCCGCAAGCTCGGGATAGAGTCCGGTTCCGGTCGGTAGCGAAGTCGGTTCGGCACAGTACACCGAATTTCCCGTTGCATCGAACGTACATTTTGATGCCCAGGTATGCAGCTTCAAGTCCAGGTGACTCGATCCGAGCGTCGCCGTGCTGCCGCTCGTGAGCCAGAGTTCCGGATTATAATTGTTGGCCGCGGTCGATATATTGTACAGGAGCGTGTTTCCGGCTGGCGCCCAAGCGCTTTCGAATTTGAGACCTTCAATGGTAAACGATTTGAAATTCTGACCGAGCGCGCCTATCGGAAGCACCTCCTGCCGATCCGCGTCGATCGGTCTCCGGACGACGGCAACGACCTGACTGTCCGGCGAGTAGCCCACCTGCACGTTGGTGCTCTGATCGCCCAGCGGTTCAATAAGACGGAAATTCGATCCGTCGGCATCTCCTACCATCAGCCAGTTGTCCTCTTTCGTGTCGCCGATCCATTTTACCGCAATGCTCCCGCCCGAACCGTCGAACGAAAATTCGGTCATCTCTTTGGGAAGCGTTATCTGCGTATTCGTTTTGAAATTGTAAACAACGTTGGATCCGTCGGGGAATTCGAGAATCGCCTTTGACTGGTCTTTTGACCAGGTTGCCTTCTCGACGCCGGTGAATTTCCTATCGCTGAGCACCGTCTGCTTTCCGTCCGCAAGACGGTAGAATTGAGCGGTCGACGGATTGTAAAAGACGGTGCCGGACCCGTTCGATACGAAATTCTCGACCGGATTCGTTATGATGTCCTGTACCTTCGTCAGTCCTCCGCGAGCGATATCGGTCGGCGCCGTGATGTCGATGTTGTTGCCGAATGACGGGAGATTGACGTTCCGGCTTTGATTGCCGATGACGCCGATATTGCCGTTCGTCGGAATCGGAAGCGTACCGTTTCCGTTAACGCCGTTTGTCGGGACCGTTCCGGGGAGTGCCCTGAAAAAGAAGTAATACAGCAGCCATCCAAAAACGCCGACGGAGATAATGAAACCTATGATAAGCAGTATTCTCTTTCTATCCATATTTTTTGATATCTCGTTTCTGCGCGATTATTGCAAAATCAATTTGAAAAAATCCCATGCAAGTGAAGGAAAATTGGTGAATGCATAGAAAGCCGCTTCGAACGGGTGTTCATGTACGTACGCCAAGATAACCAGTAACAGGAATGCCATAAAGAGCAGAATATCGGCGAATATAACGACGACTGCCATCCCCCACGAGAGACCAAAGATTTCATGGCCGGGCAATCCAAGAACCTTCCACCATAACCGTATATTCCACACAGGGATCGTTACGAGCAGACCTATGACCGTAACGGATCCGGCTATCCCTCCTATCGTCCACGCAGCCCGGATCTGGCGGATCCGTTGCTTGAGCTCAGCTAACCGCTCAACGGTTCCCGCTGCACCGGCGGCAGCACCCGCGCCTTGCGGTTGCATGAACCTGCTCCGCCGAGCTTCGATCGTCTGCAGGCGGAATTCCCGCGCAGCCGCCTGCTGGGCAATATCCTGCTCAACGGCACCCGCTTCCATTGTATCGGCGTATTCTGCCATAGATTACGGTCGATCCTTCCATTCCGCGCTGTCGACGTACCAGTACGGCCCCTGCTTCACCATGGTCAGGGCGAGTTTCGCATACGTCACGATCGCCTGCTGATCTGCGACTGTCTCAACGCGCTGCGCGGTGACGGTAACGGAAGCGCGCGATTCGGTGAGCGACGTGATGAGGACGTTCAGCGCTTTGGTCGTTACGCCTCTGAATACCTGGCTCCCTGCAGATCCCGTTATCGTTTTTTCAAATTGCGACCGGAGCTTCGACGTGATGAACGGTGAAAGCTCCTTGAGATTCTGATAATTATTGTCGGTTGAAAAGCTTCCGTAGCGTTCCGTAAAATTACGAGCGAGATTTGTGATCACCTGCTCACCCTCGGTGATCTGCTTCGGCGGCACCTGCGGTACCGGCGGGGTCACTTGCTCCGGGGGTAGCGTGACGACATTTTGAGGCACGGGTTGCTGCTGTACCGTTGACCGAGGCGCTGTCGGACGGGTCCACCACCAGATCAGGAACAGGATAAGAGCCAGAAGGAGCACCAGCGCACCGAATGCAGCCAGTCGTTTCCGGTTATACTTCGGCTGATCTTGTTCCATAGATTATGCCGCCGGCAGCACGACCGCCTGCTTGCCCGGCTCCGTTACCGGCACCGGCTCCTGCAGCTGCATTGCCTGCTTAAATTCTTTCTTGGCCTCTTCAAGCTCCAAAAGCTGTCTCGGGTCCGATGTAATAATCTGATCTTCCGTGTACGAAGCGAGTACCTTAATTGCCGCGTGCTTGCTTCCGGCGAAGAAAATTCCCTCTCCCACGCCGCTCTCAAGCAATAGGTATTTTTCTCCTTCGGTCAGGAGGAATGTTTTTTGTATGAGTGCGATAGCCGCGGGGGACTGCTTCAGCAATATCTGAATTGATGAGTTCGTCACGATGGCCTGGCCGTAGGGCGACCGCAAAAAATCGTTCACGTCCTGTGTGATCGTCGTGACACCAAGGTAGTACTTGCGACAGCGTTTCACGAGGGCAAAAATGAATTTTGCCGAGTCCTCATGCTGCATGAGCCACCAGGCCTCGTCTATCACCAGAATGCGTTTCTTGATCTCGGTACGCACGACATTCCAGATATAATTGACGATAGTGTAAATGGCGATCGGACGAAGTTCGTCCTCAAGATCCCGCACGCTGAAAACAACCAGTTGATTGGTTATATTAATGTTCGTCCGGCTGTTAAATAAACCGGCGAAGGTCCCCTGCGTGTATTTCTTGATACGCAAAGCGAGGTCCTCGCCGCCAACCATACCCGACAGAACCTGCTCAAAATCGGACATAAGCGGCATTGCTGCTTTTGACCAGTCGCTCGTCGGTGTCACATCCTTCTTCGCATACGTCTCAAGCAGCGCACGATCGACGATCGAGTCCTCATCGTGCGTGAGATCACCGACCATGAGCCGTACCAGACCCTTCAGGGTTATCACGGCGCTGCGAAGCACGTCCTCCGGCTTGCTCTCGCCGATATTCGCGGGCAGATCGAACGGATTCAGTTTACTTTCCGAGTTCAAGGAGAGGTTCACGTACGTGCCGCCGACCGCTTCGCACAAATGCAGGTATTCCTTCTCGGGATCAACGACGATAACGTCGGTATTCAACATCATGCTGCGCAACACCTCAAGCTTGATCGTGTAACTTTTTCCCGCCCCGGAGGTTGCGAACACGACCGAATTTGCGTTCTGCAAACTGAACCGGTCGAAGATGATCAAACTGTTGTTATGCCGGTTCACGCCGTACATGATGCCGTTATCCGACGTGAGCTCCGACGATATGAACGGGAACGACGCAGCGGCAGGCGAACTCGACATATTGCACCACACCGAGATTTCATCGTTGCCCACGGGCAGCGTTGAATTAAACCCCTGCTCCGCTTGCCAGAGTGCCCGGCGCGACAGCACCAGATACGCGCCAAGGGTGCTCTCGATTTTATCCGAGTTGAGTTCGAGCTCTTCCTTGTTCTTCGTGTAAATGGTGATGTACAGGCCAAACTTGAAAAAACGTTCGGTACCCTGGCTTAAACTGTCACGGAGCGACTCGATATCCCGGAGTGCCGTTTCCTGTACGGGATCGCGCGGCGCTCCTTTCTCGGCATCGGCCGAGAGCTGCGCTTCAATGGCGCCGACTTTATTCTTCAATTTCTTCAATACCGCGGCGGCGTCAACCGGATAAAAGAACATGGCGACGTCGAGAGCGATGCTGAAATTGATGATCGGCGCGAACCAGCCGAGCGTAATGTACCTCGGATAGGCCACAACGAACATGGTGCGCACGTACAAACCCCCCAACCGCACATAACTCGAATCAACCTTAAACGCCGCCGGTGCGATAATATCGGTAATAGTGACGACACCTTCGCGGAAGGCCTTTTCGGCAAGAAGCAGCTCCTCCTCCGTCTCCTGCTTCTGGCTCTGGACGAGCTTCTGCTCCTCGAACGAGAGGATCTGCTCCTCTTCCACCGGCTTGATGATCTTTGTTTTTTTCGGGTTGAACATCTACTCGTCGATTGAGAGCTTATTAATATCGGGGAGCGCCTGTGACAATGCAAGCGACGGATTATAACTGTTATAGTAAAGCTCGATAAGCGCTTGCGTGTTCAAACGCCGCGCCTGCAGTCCCATACTGGTTATCCCCGAATAGATGAACAGGGCGCGCTTATTGAGTTCCCGGGCGTATTTCTCGAACCGGTCGCGGCTCAGCGTAACCGCTTTCGCCGTTGAAAAAGCCCCCATCAGGCGATCGGTGAATTTTAATTTGTTGTCCTGTCCGGGCGCATACGGGACGACGATAAAAAACTTTTTACTCATGATTTTTTCCAGGTGCACCAGGTCGCTGATGAAATTGCGATAATCCGCCGTTTGCATGCGCAGGAGCTCATTCGAATGTTCGCGTTCCGTTACCTCCAGACGGTGAATATACTCATCGATGTTGAGCGGCCGCGACTGCACCACGATCTGCAGCGGAAATTGAAGCGAATTCAAGAAGTTTACATATGCGGTCACCATCGCGTTCTGCTCGTCCTCGGATTTGAGATCAAAATTGACCGAAGAGACAATAAGGACGGAGCGAACCGTACCGTCGCGCAACACCACCA
>MHKK01000039.1 GCA_001818365.1 Candidatus Komeilibacteria bacterium RIFCSPHIGHO2_01_FULL_52_14 | reverse complement strand
TATACATCCAGCCGACGGTTCAAGCGGATGACTCTGATGTCGGAGGGCTATACGGTCGGTAATAATCTTTCTGCTTGCCTCGACGTCTCCGTTCTTCAGGGTCAAGTGGGCTTCAACGATACTGTGGGTGTGCAACTTGAACATGCTGTGACGGTATGCGAAACCGCATTGTGCAGCAGACAGCGTAACCGCGTTGAACGTCGCTTCGTCCAGATAGGTTATCGAAGTAAGCACGTCGGACATCGATACGCCGTAGGTACCTGCATTGCCGCGTATTGCGCCCCCGACCGTACCCGGAATGCCGGCCGCAAACTCGAGGCCGGTGAGCTTTCGATCGAGCGTCCGTGAGATGAGCTTCGATAATGCAACCGTAGCGCCAACCGTCACATCGGTCCCGGTGAACGACAGTTGCAAGAGCTGCGGCTTAATGACGAGGCCATTGAACCCTTTGTCAGAAAAAAGCAGGTTACTGCCCCCGCCGAGTATAAAATACGTACTCTTTTTTTTACGCGCCCAGAGCAGCGCTTGCCGCAGATCCTCGGTGGTGTGTGCGGCTACGAAAAAACGTGCAGGACCGCCGAGCCGGAAGGTCGAATGGTCGCGGAGCACAATGTTCTCCTGTAGATTCATAGTGTTTGTAAATAGGTCCGGGCGATCGCATCAACGTCGCCGGCGCCCATAATGACGAGAACGTGCCCAGGCGTCAGCTTTGCCGTCGCGAGTTTCATGCCTTCCAGAGGGTCTGATGCATACCAAACGCGACGATGGTCAAGCTTCGCCATGATGTCGCGAGTTGAAACGGAATGGTCATGGTCCCTGCCGGCAACGTCATAGATTTCACAAAGAATAAGCTCATCGGCCAGCGTAAGTGCTTGAGCGAATGCTGGCAGGAGTTTTTCAGTACGGCTGTACGAATGCGGCTGAAAAACAAGCAGCAATTTTTTTGTGGGGAAAAATTCCCGAAACGCCTGAAGGGTTGATTGAATCTCGGTCGGGTGATGCCCGTAGTCGGAATATATGGGTACCTGGTTATGACTTCCGATCTGCTCGAACCTTCGCCATGATCCGTGATAGGAAGCAAGGCGCTGCCGGATATGGTCGAGCGGGATTCCCAATTCGGAAGCGCACGCGATCGCGGCGAGCGCGTTCAGTACGTTAAAAGCTCCCGGTATCTGCAGGGTGAACTCCCCTATTTTTTTCTTGCCATGGGTTACCGAAAACCGCTGCTGCCCGTCGGTTACCGTCCGGTCGAGCGCACGATAGTCGGCGGCGCTCCGGATCCCGTAGCTTACCGTGCGTGATGCCGTCAGCTGGGCCAGCCGGACGTCGTCGTTGTTTTTCACCAGCAATCCGTCAGCAGGCAGTTTATCAACGAAACTCTGGAACGTATCATAGACATGATCGATGTCCCTGTAGTAATCCATGTGGTCCGCATCTATATTCGTCAGTACCTCGATGGCGGGCGTAAGTTTGAGCATGTCGGCTCGGTACTCGTCCGCCTCGACAACAAGATAGTTGCTCGTACCGTGTCGGAAATTCGAATTTGCAAGTTGCGGCACATAGGTCCCGACGATAACGGTTGGATCGAGGTCCGTATCTGCCAAGATGCAGCCGATCATGGCCGTTGTCGTTGTTTTTCCGTGCGTGCCACAGATCGCAATCGTACGGTAACGTGCAGAGAGCGCACCAAGATATTCCTTATAGGAGTAGACCGGAAGGCCGAGTTTATTCGCCTGTGTGATTTCTTCGTTTGAGAGGGGGACAGCGGTCGAGTATAGGATAAGCTCGAAATCGCGCGTAATATGCTCCTTTCGATGACCGAAAACAACGGCGACACCTTGCTTCTGCAGTCGCGCTGTGACTTCGTTGGGTGCGATATCCGATCCGCTTACGGAGTAGCCCGATCGTATAAGGTATTGGACGATCGATGAAATTCCTATGCCTCCGATTCCGATGACAAATGCCTTTTTTTGTTTCGCTTTTGCGTACGTTTTGACTACCAGGTTCGCAAAAGATCGTGCTGCGGCGGCGGGAAACAACGCGTGAAGGTTATCTCCGAGCTTTCGTCGTTCGTCGCTTGAATCGAGAAGACGCATGATCTCGTTCTTGAGAAGGTCAGGCTCATGCTGGGACGCAGTGACGGCAGCGTTGCGAGCGGCAAAAAAACGCGCATTATCAACCTGATGAGAATTCGGGATCGGTACGAGGACGCTCGCCTTTCGAGCTGCCGCACATTCGGTTATGGTCGACATGCCGGCTCTGGAAATTACCAGAAGCGCACGAGAAAGCTCCTCAGCATATTCCCTATCTAAGAACTGAACCGCAAGGTACTGCTTCGGAAGCGTCATTTTTTGATCTATATTGTGTGCCCCGAGCATATGCACGACGCGGTATCGCTCTGCCAGAAGTGGAATGCAGCCACGCAGTGCGTCATTCATTCCTCGGGCACCCTGGCTGCCGCCGAGTATCAGGATACTGTCCTGCGTTCTGGTCGAGCGCGTGATGCTTCGTGCAGGGTTCCCAAGGCAAACTGTTTTCTTACTCGGGAACAAGCGCAACTGCTCCGGAAACGACACGGTTATGGTAGTCGCAAGTGAACTGAGAATTTTATTTGCCAGACCCGGGCGTATATCCTGCTGATGAATGATGGTGGGTATTCGGAGTATTTTGGCAGCTATTCCGACCGGTACTGCAACGAAACCTCCGCATGAGATGACGACATCGGGTGAAAAACGCTGAAGAATAATCACTGCTTTAATAAGGGCAATCGGAAATTTGACAACGCCGATGATGGTGGAAACGCTGAAATACCTCCGTAGCTTTATCGACGGGATCCATGTGAATTGCATTCCATGCGAAGAAACAAAGTGCGACTCCGGTCCGGTCCTGGTGCCGATAAAGAGACAAGTTGCCGATGGCATGGCTTCACGTACGGCAAGAAGCGGTGAGACCGAGCCCAACGTGCCTCCACCAGCAAAAACGACTTTAAGCATATAAACGATTTGCGGACAGTGAAATGTTCATCAGGATACCTGTTGCCAAAAGCAGGACGATGAGGTTGGTACCGCCCAAACTGATGAACGGTAACGGAATGCCGGTAAGCGGTAGCAGGCCGACCATGGCTCCGATATTAACGATCACCTGCAGTGTGATCATATAGATAATGCCTGTGGCCATCAAGGACGAAAAAGGATCGGGGGCTTTGGCGGCTATGCGCGAGCCGCGAATAAAAAGTATCGTATACAAGGTGAGCAGCCCGAGGGATATGAAAAAACCGCCTTCTTCACCGATTATCGCGAATATCGAATCACTCTCGATTTCGGGTAAAAAATAAAATTTTTGTCGCGATTTGCCGACGCCGACGCCGAACCACGATCCGGAGCCGAGCGCTATCAGAGCCTGATTGACCTGATAACCGGAACCCTTTACGTCATGCTGCGGCTTAAGAAAGGTGATGACGCGATCACGGCGATACGGCGATGTGAGAATAAAGACGCTTGCAGCCGCTACGACAATAAAACCGAGGAGAAGAATGTCGCGGATGCGGGCTCCGCTGACAATATACAGAACCAGTGCAAGTGCTCCGTAGATGAGAAGCATGCCGATGTCCGGCTGAAGTTGCAAAAGAAGCGCCATACTGCCAAGCACGACCAAAAGAATAAACATCGTTTTTCCGGGCCGAACACCTTTTCGCGATTGGTCCGACAGCCACGCAGATAACCAGATGACGAATGTCAACTTGGCGATCTCGCTCGTTTGTAACGACGCACCGAAAAAAGGTATCCAGCTCTTTGCCGATGCGTTCGTGATCGCTACACCGGGTATGAGGACCACGATCAAAAGCAAAAATGTCGTAATCAAAAAAAAGGGAGCAAATTTTTTGTAAAGGTGAAAATCGATGCGTTGTGCGATAAAAAACAAAATAATGCCGGGGAGCAGGCCGTGTAACAGTTGCTGCTGGAAATAATAATAGGACTGACCGGTTTGCTGGAATGAGATGATCGATGTCGCCGATGAAAGCGCTATCAAGCCGAAAAAAAGGAGAATCCCGACAGTCCCGAGAAGAACAAAATCATACCGAATCGGAACCCGTCCTTTGAAGGCGCGGGAGATCTTTTGAAAACCGCGCACACGATGAGCATGGAGAGCGCGCATTTTCATGGCGTTATGCGATTCGCAGTCCCAAATCCATCAATGCCAGGATCAGTCCGGCGACGGCCGTAACCGCGGAGATTACCCAGAAGCGCATGACGATCTTGCTCTCAGGCCATCCGATCGCTTCGAGGTGGTGATGAAACGGAGCCGAAATAAATATCTTTCGATGAAAAAGTTTGCGGTAGACGATTTGAATGATAACCGAGCATGATTCCAGCACAAGCATCAAAGCGATAAGCGGCAAATAGAACTCCGCGTGTACGAGCAGCGCAACGATACCGAGCGTGACACCGAGCGACATGGATCCCGTGTCTCCCATGAAGAACCGAGCCGGTGGAATATTGAACCAGAGGAAAGCGAGCAATGAACCCACAAGTACTCCGCAGAACGCAACGAGGTTGTAATCGCCCTGTATGAATCCGATCGCTCCAAGAGCTGTGAATGCGGAAAGGACGCTACCGGCAGCAAGACCGTCAAGCCCATCGATCGTATTGACCGAAAAGGAGGTAGCGACGATCACGAAAACGAAAAACAGGATATACCAGGCACCGATAGCGAACGTACCGAGAAACGGAATATGGACGACATCCCAATCAAGCTTAAAATAAAACCACCATGCTCCGACGAGAGCGATAAGCGTAAAAATGATAAGCCGGTGTTTGACGGTAAGGCCTCCTCCCTTTCCGCCGCCCTGCCGCCGGATGTTGAACCAATCGTCCAGCAAGCCGACGAGGGCCGAAGCGATGAGCGCACCGAGCGGCAACAGCGTTTCGCTGCGCGTCAGAAAATTAAGCTGCCGTAGCCAGGCGGGCAGGGATGAAAAATTTGATAAGAAAGAAAAGAAAAGTGTCAAAACCGTCGTGGTCACCCAGAAGAGCAGCCCGCCCATCGTGGGCGTGCCTGCCTTGTGCTTGTGGAGCTGCGAATAGACGGGAGTGGTTCCCTCATTACGGATTGTTTTCTCGAGGCGATATTTGTAAAGAAAGTGCGATAACAGCGGAGTCCATGCCATGGAAATCAAAAAACTGAATGTCGTTAAAAAAAATATTTTTACGATCTGAAAATTTATATCCATAGTTAGCGGTACGTGCTCAGCATGATGACGTAGAGAGCGAGAAAAAACGAGCAAAAAACCGAGCTCAGACCCAAGTAGTAGCTGAGATATTTGTCTTTCGCAAAAATTCTGAATGCAAGAAAAAGATTGACCGTAAAAACAACGAGCGCGGCTAGGACATACCAGAGAACGGCATACCACGGCGCCAGGAGATCAATTCCCACGAGCACGTTATAGTGAATCGGGATTGCGGCGGCCGACCGGTCGGCATGCGTCAGAACCCAAAAAAATGAAAAAAAGATGAATAGTGCGCTCAACAGAGCCAAGAACAGCGTAACTCGCTCCGTGACGAATAATCGAAATGGTCGCAACATGCTCGTCTAGGATACGGCGACAATCGTAGCAATTGAGGGGAATGATCGCTTGATTTCTCGCTCAACAAGATGTTTAAGCGTAATTTCGGATATGGAGCAATGAGAACACATGCCAGTGAATCGGATGAAGACCGCCCGATTTTTTGCATCAATCTTTATGAGCTCGATATCGCCGCCGTCAAAATTGAGCGCAGGGCGAATGCGGGCAAGAATTGATTCAATCTTTTTCTTCATCGATAGTAATCATACTGATATGTCGGTTAAAAAGCAATGAACTTGACACCTCGGCGGTATACAGGTATACTCTTTTCGAATTATTTTTTCAGAATCAGATGGCACATAAGAAAGCGGCAGGATCAACATCATATGGACGTGATTCGCAGGGGCAGCGCCTCGGCGTAAAGCTGTATGCGGGAGAATTCGCGCAAGCGGGATCGATCCTCGTACGGCAGCGCGGTACTTCCATCCGTCCGGGTGTGAATGTTTCGGTTGGCAGCGACGATACGCTCTATGCGAAGGTAAGCGGACTCGTCGCATTCAGGACGCGAAAAAGAAAAAGATTCGACGGCACGTTCCGTCACGTTAAGGTTCTCGATATCATTCCAAAAAAATCCGGGTAACCGGATTTTTTGTTTCTACACCTTGAGGTGCTTACGCAGTGCAAGTGAGGTGCTGATTATCGACAGGAGGGCCATTGCTATGAATTCGGCAATGAGGATCGGTTGAGCTTGCGCCGTGAAGTATTCGAGCAATTGGATGTTCGCAATCCCGACAAACATTCTATCCAGCAATGGCTGGGAGAATTTTATGGCAAAAAACGTTAAGAAGGTATTGAGAACGAGTGAGCAGAATACGTAGAGGACGCTTTCGAGGACGTAGGGAAGACGGATATACATATTCGTCGCGCCAACCAGCTTCATGACAGCGATTTCGTCGCGATGAGAATAAATACTGACGCGGATCGCGTTGAACATGATAATGATGGATAGAACCAGGAACAACGAAGCGAGCGCGAGAGCGATACGGTTGATTTTGTCGGCCGCCGAGGCGGCGCTCTCGGTGAGCGCACGGGCGTCAACCTGATGCGCCGCATCAAGCAACGACATGTACTCACTGTTATTTTCGATGGTGTTCAGGATCGTCGGATAGTCCTCAAGATTCCTTGCCTGTATCCGCAACGTATAGCCAAGAGGATTTTCGTTGAGAGCAGGTAGGATTTTTTCCGCGATATCGGGATACCGCTCTTTCAGCGTCGTCATCCCTTCGTCCGGAGAAATGCTTACGACTGAGGCGACAGCCTGATTCTGTTCAAGATCCGTCTGGATCCGTTTCACGTCCGATTCCTGAACATTCGGCTTGAAGAAAAGCGCGATGTCGATGCGCTGATTGAGTTCCGAGAGAAGGGCCGTTTTGGCGTAGTCAAGGCCGATGAGCGTGTTCACCAAAAAAAGAACGATGATCATGACCAGAAGCGTTGCCAAGGACAACCAAAAATTCCTGACGAAATCCTGTAGTGCATAGCGAACGCTGCGTAAGAAAATCAGCATCATAATACGTATTTTCCGCGTGCCTGGTCGCTGATGACGTGGCCGTGATCAAGCGTAATGACGCGACGACGGAGGTTGTTCACAATTTCTCTGTCATGGCTAACCAAAAGAACCGTCGTCCCGAAGTCATTGATCTTCTGCAACAGATCGATGATCTCCCGGCTGGTGATTGCG
>MHKK01000038.1:7861-11262 GCA_001818365.1 Candidatus Komeilibacteria bacterium RIFCSPHIGHO2_01_FULL_52_14 | reverse complement strand
ATATTCCTTACTTCCTATGATGAGGGCGATCCGATTAGCGAGCCCACGACGTTTGTACCGGAGCGGGCGTGGGAGGCAGCACCTACGATCAACCAAGAGCTCGGCATCCAAGTAAGTGAGCATACGCCCCGCGCGACTACGCCTTTTGAGTTCTTTGGATTCCCCTCATCTGACCGCGCCTCGCAACCTTTTGCCTTCGCGCAACCGGCGGCGACGTCCACCCCGACAACCCTTCATCCGACTGGTGCAACCTCAACGCCGAGTATAACAGCAAGTACTACACCGACACAGGCCCCCTCCGGCACGAGTCCTGCTACGCCCGCTATCCCTTTGCCAGGTGATGGAAGCGCGGCAACGCCAGCAGTACCTGCCACGCCACTATCCCTGACGCCCACGACCACACCGACGTCAACGCCACCAATAGTTGACACCGTAGCTCCGGTGATTTCTGGTGTTGCGACGTCTGATGTAACGACAAGCAGCGCGACAGTCGGGTGGACAACCGATGAAGCATCGGATTCCCTTGTCGAATACGGGTTAACCACAGCGTATGGTACGCAGGTATCAAGTATGACACTGGTGACCAGTCACTCTCTCACGATGAGTGACTTGACTGCTTCAACGATCTATCACTTTCGCATCAAATCAAAGGACGGTGCCGACAATACGGCGGCGACGAGCGATTATGAAGTCATGACCACAACAGTTACCCAGACGGTTTCACCTCCGCAGTTCGTGCTCAAATGGGGGTCGCGCGGCACCGGCAATGGGCAGTTCGTTGATCCGTTCGATGTCGCGGTTGACGGCAGCGGCAACGTGTATGTTGCCGACACCACGAACCGACGGATTCAAAAATTCGACGCGAGTGGCAATTTTCTGACGAAATGGGGGACTCAAGGCACTGGTGACGGGCAGTTCGGCTATCCTGCCGGTATTGAGGTGGATGCGAGCGGTAACGTATACGTCGCCGATCAGACGAATCACCGTATTCAGAAGTTTGATGCGAATGGAAATTATCTCATGCAATTTGGCAGTAACGGAACCGGCAATGGTCAATTTAATTATACGTATGATAACGCCGTTGATAGCGGGGGGAATATCTATGTGACGGACGCTTCCAATAACCGCGTTCAGAAATTCAATGCATCGGGTGAGTTTGTGCTTACGTTCGGCAGTTATGGAACTAGTGACGGTCAATTTTATCGACCCGGTGGCCTTGCGGTTGATGCAAGCGGCAATGTCTATGTTGCGGATTATAACCACCGGGTGCAGAAGTTTGATTCGAGCGGAAATTTCCTGATGAAAATCGGCAACGGCGTCTCGGGTAGCAGCGATGGTCAATTGTCGTATCCCGAGGATGTCGATGTCGATAGCTCGGGCACTGTCTATGTTCTTGACAGTGGGAATTATCGAGTTCAAGTTTTTAGCAGCAGCGGGGGCTTTCTCACCAAGTGGGGCTCGCGGTGCTACCTAGAGTTGAATGAAGGGTGCGTCGGCGGCGGGAGCGGGCAATTTCTACAGCCAGACGGCATTGATATTGATTCCTCTGGCAATATTTATGTTGCTGATACCAGCAATCAGCGTATACAGAAGTTCAGATAGTATCGTAAGTCCGGTGTCCGCATGATCAAAACACCGTCGAGCGCGAAAGTATGCGCGATCGATTTATCTGAGAGTACTGCCTGAAACGTAGAAAAACATAAGGATTTCGCGGTGTGAATCCTATCCCAGGGCAGGGATTAAACTATAGAACTTGCCTGAAACGAAAAATACGAGGTTGCAAAACTCTCGTATTTTCTAAAGATGTATTTACTGAATTTTTTCTGCGGCTTTGCGCGCAAGAGGCGGAAATACTTGATACTCATATTTCTCACCGCTAAACATCAAAAATTCCAAGAAACCTTTTTTAACAAAGACGATGATATACTTGACAGTACGGCCATTTTCATCCCCAACCCCAAATTTTAATTTTAACGCTTTACTTTTTTCTCCCACCGCAGGATCGGGTAATTCTTGAAACGAGATCTTTTCCCGCTCCTGTGCGCTAATTTTGGAAAGAAAATCCATACTCAAAGACTCGTCAAAAGCTTTTGATATTTTATCGGACGGAAAAACAAGAATATACTGTTCAAGCCGCCCCCATTGGTACCATGAAAGGTCGTTGGGCCCAGTAAGTTGAGTAATCGTCTCATAAATTGCCAAGGCCCCCTTATTTTGCAAGCTTGGCCAAACATATGACTCATCCACTAACTGATCAAAGAACTTCACCCAAGAAGTTTTCTCATTCGGAGTAGTCCCCTGATGTGGGGGTGGAAAATCGCTTGACGTTAGGGCAAGTTTGGCAAGTTCCGGCCCGCTTGATTCCGGGTTATAGCAGTCCATAGGACAGGAGCTAAACGTTTCGCCCTCCTCACAAAGACTATTGCCACATCCGGCAGTAAGGGATTTTTGAATGCCGGAGGAGCCAAATTGAACCCCGTTTTCTCGTTGATTGTTAAACCAGAAGAAAGCAGCAGCGCTGCCGACAAGCAGAATTACCACGATTATGAGAATAACTTTTCTACTACTTTTCGATTCCATAAAGCAAAAGTGTCGTTCCCTTAAATTTATTATACCACAATCCATGTTTAATTCTTTCCACAACGAGCTCGCGGGCAAAAAAATGATAAAGAAACTTTTGCTTGAGACGCAGTCCCGTCCTTACCGGGGCGTGGAGGCGTTCGCCAAGTTCAAAAATTCTTGCAAAAATAGGTTCGCGCGAAGTGTATAAATACAGCCAGCGATTAAATTATAGAACCTGCCTGCAACGAAAAATATGAGCTTTCAAAGCTCTCGTATTTTTCTACTTTAAGCGACGTGGGTAGGCATGCCCTCCAAAGCTCCGCAGGAGCGGCGGATGGGTTGCTTTCACAGGATATTGGCTCCGCGTGGTGTCCGGCCTCGGCGAGGCCTCGGCCGAGACGGGGAGGATGTTAGAACTGAGATACTTAGGTATTCGTATCAATCTTTCAAAGCTAGGAATTATCAAATATCATCTTCCAGAAACCAAAGCCGATTAAAATAGATATTATTACCATAAAAATTAAGAAGAATATTCGATGAATATCAAGCGCTTTATGAAATATCAAGATACTCCGTTTTAGTTCCTCATCTTTTTTGCTCAATTTGGGACCTGTGTTCATAACAAGATTTTATCATACACTCTTAATAATTTCATCTAGTGATCCCGCATCGTGGAGGATGTTAGAACCGTTTTTAGCAATAGCAAAAACACCCGATGAAATCAGGTGCCTTTGTTGGCTCCGCACTTTCGCGCGGTTATGCGCTCAAGTACGTCGCCCAGAAAGATAAAGAGACGAGGTGGAACTCGTCTCTTTATCTTTGGCTCCGAGGGCAGGATT
>MHKK01000038.1:7137-7729 GCA_001818365.1 Candidatus Komeilibacteria bacterium RIFCSPHIGHO2_01_FULL_52_14 | reverse complement strand
GCCTGTCTTCGCAGACGGGTCCGCGCGCTCGCTTTGCGAGTCGTCGCGGAAACCTTCAACATCTACGTTAACCCCGTAGCATCCCGCATCGCGGGAGCTACGGGACGAGCAGCGTTGTTGAGCACCGTTGGCTCCGAGGGCTGCCCGCCTCGCCGAGACGGCGAGTCGAGGCGGGGATTCGTCCGCTCGTCTTTGCGAGCGGATCCGCGCAACCGCAAAGCGGTATGTCGCGGAAACTTAGTTGCAGCGAATTGGCTCCAGGGGAAGGACTCGAACCTTCAACATCTACGTTAACAGCGTAGCGTTCTACCTTTGAACTACCCTGGAATCAACTCGCCACAAACGAACTACACCGGAATAAAAACCGGCCCCGCGTCGCGGGGCCGGTCATGTTACTTAAACAAAACCTACCTGCCCCGCGGGCGGTTATTATTATTATTTACTGAATTGTTGGCTGTGTGTCGCATAGTCGTACGGGTACCGTAGCGCATTGGCCACCCAGGTGTCAACCCAGCACCACTTTTGTGCCAGACACCATCCGATGGGCGGGGTTTATACTGCCTATATATCTATTTTACAACACCCTCTTGAA
>MHKK01000038.1:1440-7089 GCA_001818365.1 Candidatus Komeilibacteria bacterium RIFCSPHIGHO2_01_FULL_52_14 | reverse complement strand
AAGTCGCTACTTTTTGACCGCCGTAAACGGCGCAAAGAGCATCGTGCCATCAGATGTCGTCACGAACGTATCCTTCGCGGCATCGAACGTCTTGTCGCCGTCATCCTGCGCTATGGTGAGCGCATACCGCTGGCCGGAAACAAGCGCTTTCGGCATGGCGATCGACACGATGGAATACGCGCCGGCCTCAAGATAGGGACCGGCAGCCAGCACATCGCCGGGTTTTTTTGCATAGCCCAGCGCCCGGACAACGACGAATCCGGGTTTTTCGATCACAATCGTATCAACAATGACCGCGTTACCGACCTGCTGATTTTTAATCTGTGCGCCTGTCGCGCCCGATGACGCCGTTGCAATGACCTCCTGCGGGCAGGTATAGATCGGCGTAAAGGTCAGTGAGAGAACAAGCTTACATTCGTTGGTGGTTGACGTCGGCGTGCAATAGACACGCTGGGCATCGCGGAAGTATTGTATGCTTCCGGTTTTTGAAATGGTCTTCGTGTATTTGTCTGCCATTTCGATCTGCGTGACCGAAGTCGTGCAGAACGGTTGATACCGTGCCGCAAGGGACAGCCCATCCAAGGCATCTTGGACTTTTTTAAGCTGCAGCTCCGCAGCGAGCCGCGCCTTGGCCGCAGCGTCAGCCAGATCCTGTCTCTCCGAGATGCTGTTGACCATCGTTATTCCTATGAGGACCGCGAGAAGCGCTATGATCAGGAATACGAGATGCTGTTTTTTTAATTTTTTCCCCTTGAACCACATACGGAGCATATGTTCGGCTATACAATGATTAGATAATGACGATAGACAAAGACCTCGATGACCGAGGCGATGAGTGCTGCATATTCGAACAGCGCGTACGGATGGAACTGCAGATAAATATTCCTGATCCAATCCGGATCGCCGTAGAGTTCGGCAAGTTTTTCTATTTCCGCATTTTTCCAGCGATAGACAACCTTCTTCGGGTGCGGCTCTTTGTGCTTCGGTTGATAGATGTAGAAAAAACTATAGTGGTCGGATGTAACCGGGAAGAGCCATTGCACGCCCCAGCCGATGCCGATGCTGTCATGGATAAAATGCCCCAGTGCGCAAATGCCGAATAACAGCGCCCACACCGGGTTCATCAGGAACGCAATGCCGAGCATGCCTATCGGGATGAAAATCAGCGGCAGGTGCAAAATCTCGCGGTGCCGGTCATCGTTTTTCGAGCTGCCGCCGCGCCCGAGGTGAATGAGGAAATCGATATCGGGCGAAAGAGCGAACAGCGGCCCTAAGATCATCAGATCCCAGGTAAGCGGAATCTGCAGGGCGGTTGAGACGCCCAGCGCTGCGATAAGTCCGAATGCAATATCGAGAAACATAGATTATTTAGAATGGAAGCGAGCGCCGTACGGTGCGCATCTTTGTGTACACATTGTACCACATCGGATTATAGAGGTAATCAAAACAGCCTGGGCTTTCAACAACCGTTCCGCCGAAACCCTCTTTAAACCTGCTGAAACCGGCCCAGGAGGGTTTTGATCCGTCACGCGGTGCATAGCCCCAAAAATCGTAGTAGGCGAGCCGCAGTTCAACGGCTTTTTGCAGAGCGGCCCATTGAAGCAGGTAGGGAGCCATCAGATGGCGATACTCGTAGTTGAAACCGCCGTGAATGTACGTCATTGTCGGATCCAGCACAAGGTAAAGGTTCGCCGCGATCGGAATGCCCTCGTGCGTTGCCCAGTTTACGTGAACGGTCGTATGCTCGGTGTCGGCCTGGAGCAGGAGGCGGTAGTAGTGCTTGCGATGCATGCGGAATCCCTGCCGGGTCTTGGAGCTCTCGATGAGGGAGACAAGTTTTTCGATGCCTTCCTCGTTTTGCGACCAGTGCACTTGAATGCCTTTGCGCTCGGCGAGCCGGATATTATATCGTGTCTTTTCCTTACAAGCCGCGAAGAGCTCGTCAAGCGGCCGTTCAAGATTCAGGTAAAGGGTCGTCGAGGGCTGGATCGGTTCGGTTTGCCGCGCGGGGAGCTCGGTGAGCTCCGGTACGGTAACGTTGGGCTCGATGCGGCAGAAAAGTTCTTCTCGCCGTCTGGTCGCAACGGTGATGTCGCGTATCTGGCTCAAGATGAGCTCCAATGCTTCCTTGCGCTCGTCCTGTGTGAGCGTGGGCAGGATGAGCGGCCCTTTTGGCGCATACAGATAGCTTTTGCCCAGCAGTAGCTTATTGGTATACACGAGACAATGAGCGAGCAAATGACTGTTCTCGTAGACGCCGAGTTGCCATGCTTTTTTCCCCTGCAAGTGAAGAAAGCGTTTCCAAAAGCGGCTCTGGAGGAAAGAACCGAGGGGGAACTGCTCTAAAAAATAATCGTAGTTATGTGCGTTCAATGAGACGTCCATACCCCGTATATCAGGCACTCTTGCCAAGAATTTTTAACGCCTCCTTGATTTTTTCGGAAAGATCTTTTGCTTCGGGCGGCACCTGCCGCAAGGCACTGCGCACTTCGCTGTCCTTATAGCCCAGGGATGCCAGCGCTTCGAACAGCTGGATGTTTTCCGTGATGCTCATTCCGCTTTTTTCATCAAGATCGGTAACCGTAACTTTTTCTTTAAGCTCGATGATGATCCGCTCGGCGGTTTTTTTGCCAACGGAGGTGACTTTTTGCAGAAGGGCAGGATCACCGTGGATGATGGCTTTTTTAATGTCCGAGAGCGGTGCAACCGACAGGACGCCAAGGGCGATGCGCGGTCCCACGCCGGAGATAGTCAGGAGTTTTTCGAAGAAATCGAGTTCATCGAGATTCGTGAAACCGTAGAGCTCGATCGCATCTTCCCGCAGGTGCGTGTAGATATAGAACGACACTTCCGTCGAAGGACGGATATTTTCAAGAACTTGGTTGGTTACCTGCACCCGGTAGCCGGTATTTTCACCAACGACGAGAATAATATATCGTTCTTTCTTGATGAGAACGGTACCTCGAAGATAGCTCAGCATACCCGGTATATCAACCCCGCGCGAGAGCCAAACTCACAAGTGAGTTTGGCTCTGACACGCTTTATATTAGAAATTTTTTCTTTCCTATCTCGCTTGATACGGGTCATATTATGAAGTTCATTATTGCGAAGCAACGCGGGGTTGTATTACCGGGCATAGCGCTAGTTAAGCACCTTTTCCTAGAGAAATCAACCTTTCGCGCATGGAATGGCATAAAAGGTTGCCCCGAGCGCAGCCGAAAGGCCTCCGTATGCGATTGACGCCGTGGGTGTTCGCTTTTATGATTATCCCGCTATGCCGGACGTATTCAAACTTCAATCAAAATTCAGGCCAACCGGTGACCCCGTACGATACTCGCTACGCTCGTACCTACGGGGCACGTCATCCTTGCTCGTATGACAAGTTCAGGTTTCAAGCTTACTTCTCAATTTAAGCCAACCGGGGATCAACCGGTTGCGATTACTGCATTGGTTAAAGGTCTTGGGAAGGGATTCCAGAAGCAAACGCTCAGGGGGGTTACCGGATCCGGTAAAACATTTACGATAGCGAACGTTATCGCAAGCGCGCAGCGGCCGACGCTCGTTATCTCGCACAATAAGACGCTTGCCGCTCAGCTTGCATCGGAGTTCCAAAGTTTTTTCCCCAAGAACGCTGTCCACTATTTTGTCTCCTATTACGATTACTACCAGCCGGAGGCGTATATTCCCACGACCGACACGCACATCGATAAGGAGACGCAGATCAATGAAGAGATCGACCGGCTGCGGCATGCAGCAACGCAAGCTGTTCTGACGCGCCGCGACGTGATTATCGTTGCCTCCGTTTCCTGCATTTACGGTTTGGGGTCGCCCGAAGAATATCTGAAGGTCCGGCTGGAGCTCGAGGTCGGCAAGGAGTATTCCCGGGAGCAAATTTTGCGGCAGTTGGTGCGCTTGCAGTATGAGCGGAACGACCTATCTCTTGTCCGCGGCGCCTATACGGTGAAGGGTGAGATTATCGAAGTGGTGAACTCAAGCGATGTTGATTCGTTTTATCGTTTCGAGTTTAACGGTCGTAAACTCGCGAAGATCAAACGCGTCGGGTACCTTACGCGGGACGTCGAGGATGCAAAACTGCGTTCTGCCGCGATTTTCCCGGCAAAGCATTATTTGGCGCCGGAGCAGGATCAAAAGGGAATCCTCGCCGATATCCGGAATGATCTGGAGGAACGAATCGTATTTTTTAAAAAACACGAAAAACTTATCGAAGCGCAGCGTATCGAAGAACGGGTTCGGTTCGATCTTGAGATGATAGAAACCGTCGGGTACTGTAACGGCATAGAAAATTATTCCCGCTACTTCGACCGCCGGAAGCCGGGAGAACCGCCCGCAACCCTCCTCGATTATTTCCCCGATGATTATCTTCTTGTTGTTGACGAATCGCACATCACCCTGCCGCAAATCCGCGGTATGTACCACGGCGATCGCTCGCGTAAAGAAGTACTGGTGCAGTACGGCTGGCGGCTTCCCGCGGCAATCGATAACCGGCCGCTCAACTGGGATGAGTTTTTGGAGCGGACCGGTCAGGCGCTCTATATGTCGGCCACGCCCGCGGACTATGAGCTGAAAGCATCACGACAGGTGGTCGAGCAGCTCATCCGTCCGACCGGACTTTTGGACCCGTCGGTAGAGGTCAGAAAAACCGCAGGGCAGCTTGCGGACGTCGAACGGGAAATTTTGGCGCGGGTTTCCAAGGGGCAGCGCGTGCTCATCACGACCCTCACCAAACGCCTGGCAGAGGATTTAACCGAACATTTGCTTTTGCGGAACATCAAGGTCCAGTATTTGCATTCGGATATCGATACGCTCGACCGGCTCACGATTCTGAAAGATCTGCGGCAAGGAAAGTACGATGTGCTGGTCGGGATCAACCTCCTGCGCGAAGGGCTCGATCTGCCCGAGGTGTCACTCGTTGTGATCCTGGACGCGGACAAAGAAGGGTTTTTGCGCAACGATACGTCGCTTATCCAGACCATGGGCCGTGCGGCGCGGCATGCAGACGGGTACGTGATTATGTATGCGGACCGTATGACCGATTCGATGAAAGCCGCGATCGATGAAACCGAGCGTCGCAGAAAAATCCAGCAAGCATATAACAAGAGGAACCGGGTCGTCCCGACAACCATTGTCCGCGTCATTAAGGATACCGAATTGAAGGGGCTGGATGTCCGGAAAGAATTCGCTCAGGAGGTCAAACATCTCGATCGCGCGGAAAAAACGTATCTCATAGAAACGCTGCAGGCACAAATGAAGCTAGCCGCCGATAATTTGAATTTCGAACACGCCGCTCTATTGAGAGACCAGATTACAATTTTGCGAAAAACTCGTGGAAGGAAATAGGCGGCGTATCCTGAGCGGAGCGAAGGATCCCCATGAAATAGAATAAGCCAGTGCAATGAATAAAGTCCTCATCTTCGGAACATTCGACATCATCCATCCGGGCCACGTCCGCCTGCTTCGGGAAGCGAAAAAGTACGGCGTGGTGCACGCGGTTGTTTCGCGCGACGAAACGGCAGCGATCGTGAAAGGAGAACCGCCGATGCATTCGATGGCCGAGCGGATGACGTCGCTCGCGACCTACGGCGTTACGGTGCATCCCGGCAGCACCGGTGATAAGCTCGAGACGTTCAA
>MHKK01000038.1:921-1374 GCA_001818365.1 Candidatus Komeilibacteria bacterium RIFCSPHIGHO2_01_FULL_52_14 | reverse complement strand
TTTAAAACAAAAAAGATCAAAGCGGTGCTGAATGACGTCGATGCGGGGTTTCTGCTGATCGACAAGGAGTCCGGTGCTCCTTCGTTCCGGCTCGTTACGCAATTACGAAAGCTCTTGGGAATTCGTCAGATAGGATTTGCCGGCACGCTCGATCCGCTTGCATCCGGTCTTCTCGTTTTCGGCACCGGCAGGGCGACCACCTTACTCGACTGGTGGCACCTTTTGCCGAAAACGTACGAGGCCGTTATCCGGCTTGGCGTGACTTCCAATACGTATGATCGGGAGGGAGAGATTCGGGCCGTCTCCGATCGCGTACCGACCCAATCGGAGCTTATGTCGGTCATTAAAGAGTTTTCAGGAACGCTGCTGCAAAAGCCGCCTGCATTTTCGGCCATCAAACGCGCCGGAGTTGCGCTGTATACGTTGGCCCGGCAAGGAATAGCCGTTGATGTC
>MHKK01000038.1:0-902 GCA_001818365.1 Candidatus Komeilibacteria bacterium RIFCSPHIGHO2_01_FULL_52_14 | reverse complement strand
TGTCGCCCCGCGCGAGATCACGGTGTACGGCAATACGCTATCGGAGTATTCGTATCCGTACGTTCATTGTCTGATTTCCTGTTCATCGGGCACGTACATACGGTCGATTGCACACGACATCGGCGAACGGCTCGGGACGGGCGCTCTCCTTGCGGAACTGCGACGCACCGCAATCGGGCCGTTTGACGTCCGGGAGGCGCATACGGTTGCTGCGATTCGCGCTGATACATGGAAAGAAAAGTGCGTTCCTTTCGAGAAGCTGCGCATGGCAGTCATCAGCGCGCTGTTCCCCGATTATTGATTTTTCCCGCGTCCCGTGTTACCCTCCTCCTGCATGCATAATTTATAATGCTAATTGCACATGCCACACATGAAAAATGCTGCGAAAGCGCAGCGTAAAGCAGTGAAGGCTTCCCTGCGGAATACACTGATGCAGCGGAAGATCAGGGAGATCCGCAAGAAAGCGATGCGCGCGATTACGGCAAAAAAACGGGACGAGGCACTTAAGCTGTATCAGGAATTACAGCAAACCGTTGATAAGGCCTCCAAGCATAACCGTTTCATGAAAAAGAATACCGCAGCGCGCTACAAGTCATCCCTTGCAAAGAAGATCAGAGCTCTCAGCTAGAGTTCGGCAACGAACAACGTCAAAGCGGCCTTGAGTTTCTCACGGTCGCTTTTGAGTATGAGATCGAGCGCCGCCAATCTTTGATAGACGCGGGCCAGTTCCTGCATAGTGTAGTGACGGCTCTGGTTGATCATTTTTTTTGCAACGTAGGGATGCAGTTTGAGTCGTTGGCTGACGGCATATGCATTCTCCGTCGTATCGGAGACGTCCTTTGCCATGACCATAAGCCGGAATTGTCGCGTGATCATGGCGAGAATATATCCGGTGTCATCGC
>MHKK01000037.1 GCA_001818365.1 Candidatus Komeilibacteria bacterium RIFCSPHIGHO2_01_FULL_52_14 | reverse complement strand
TTATCGCCGGCAAGTACGACGTACTCCCCTTTCTCCCGATCCTTGACGAGCGATCCGATCAGGCGCCTCCGTTCGATAGGGCCGATCTGTTTATAAATGAAATTGCCTTGGCGGTCGATCGTCAGCTTTAAAATGTCACCTTCCACGAGTTTTGACTTTGACGCATAGTTCGCCGGAACGGAATATTTCTTCCCGTCCGGCCCTATCATATGCTGTCCGTCAAACACACCTTCAATGACAAGGCCTTCGTCGGATTCGTGTTCGGTGCCGACCTCGGATGCCTTAATTACGTAGTCGACAGCCTGGCTCGAGGATTTGCCTTTCAGCTCCTCGAGAATGATTTTCATTTTTTTGAGCTCGAGTTCCTGTTTGACAATAAACTCCTCAAGCTCCTTGATTTTGTTTACATCAGGCATTTGCTTTTTGTCTTAGCCGTTTGTGTTTCGATTCTGTCTCTGTTTTTGTTTTCTTTTTTGTTTTGTTTTTGACAAGTTCACTATACCAGATTTACGCAATCGGCGGCAAGGGGGCGGGAGCCGCAGGTATGCTCGTTCGGGTGAATATCTCCTTTTCAAGCTCCGCCCGCGGGCGCCCGTAGCGGAGACGGGACTGCTCACGGAGTAACTGCGCAACGGCCCGGTTGCCGGCAGGCGGCCGTGTCGGCTTAAAACTGAACGCCGGCGGGTTTTGATTGTCGATCAGGAGACGGATATAGCAATGGTATTTTTCGATATTCATGACGTCGAATTTATCGAACACGGGAGCGAACTGCTGAGCAATGGGCTCGGCATCGTCAACGCCAACGCGGAAAGCGATGATGGTGCCGACGTTGCCGAAGACGGCGTCTTTGACGTTGGTGTTGTTGTTCTTCACCAGCTGATTTATGTACTGATGCGCCATCGTCAGGTTGAGCTTGTACTTTCGGGCTTCGGAGAGTATGACGGCAATGCTCTCCGTCACGAAGTTCTGAAACTCGTCGATATAAAGGTAGAAATCTTTGCGAAGCTCCTTCTCGACGTCCACCCTGCTCAACGCCGCCATCAAAAGTTTCCCGACGCAGATCATGCCGAGCAGCATGCTGTTGAGGTCCCCGATGCGTCCCTTTGAAAGGTTTATCAGCAGTATCTTTTGGGAGTCCATCACGTCGCGGAAATTGAACGAGCTGTTCTGCTGTGCGATGATCGGCCGCATGATATCGTTCGCGATGAACTGATTCAGCTTACTCGTGATGTAAGGCACCATGTTGGCAAGGGACGCATCGCCGCCCGCCTTGTGGGCTTCCTTCTCCCAGAAATCGCGGACGACCGGGTTTTTTGTCATCGTGAGCTTGTAGCGTCTGAATTTTTCGTCCGCCAGTACCCTTGGAATTTCCAACAGCGTCGAACCGGACGCGGGGTCCTCCATCATCAACAACATGGTGTTCCGCATGTATTGTTCGAACATGGGGCCCCCGGTTGTTTTAAGGTCATAGAGCTTATCGAAGATATATATCATCTCGTTGATGACAAAGGTCTTCTGCTCCGGCGTTGTAAATTCCATCATGTTGAGTGCGAGCGGCCGGTCCGTATCGGAAGGATCGAAAATAATGACGTCTTTGTACCGCTCAGGAGGGACATTCCCCAGAATATGATCAACCAGATCGCCGTGCGGGTCGATCACGCATACGCCTGCTCCCCTTTTGATGTCCTGCACCGCCAGGGACTCCAGAAGATTCGATTTTCCGGTACCGGTCTGCCCGATCATGTATACGTGCCGTTGCCGGTCAGTGTCTTTCATGCGGACCTCGACCGTCGCTCCCTGATACACTGAATGACCGAACAGAATTCCTTCCGTGGGCATCTCCATCGGCGGCGGAGCGCTTCGCGCTTTTTGCCACAGCACATTGGATACGGTCGTGCGTTCCGGCAGATGGAAAAGTGAGACCATTTCCTCTGAGTTCAGCAGGAGGGAAGCTGCCGGATTGAAGTACCGGTAAATAAAATCATTGACAATCTTGTCGTGCGAATGATGAAAGAGCGGCTTGAACGCGTTGCCGAATTCGTAACTGTTGTACTGGCCGAAGGCGTTCATGATGTTTCGCAGATGCGCTTCCGCATGCTGCGAGTCCGGAGCCGAAACGATGATGCGGATGTTGACGTCAAAGCCGCCCTTATTATTTTTTTCCTCGATCGCTTTGACCGCCTCCTGTTCCTGTGGAGTCAAGGTATGCTGCTGCATGGTCGGTATTTTTTCTTTGTCCTTTTTCGGCGTGCTTACGAACGTCGAGCCGACGACGCGTGCCGTGCTGCCGAGCGCGTGGAAAACCACAGAAGAACCGCTCTTGGATTTTGCGCTCTTCAACGCTTCCTGAAGCGACGAGGTGCGATACGCTTCTTTGCTGATGCGACGTCCCTCCGCATGCCATTCCTTGCGTGCCGAGCGAATAACGAACTGAATGGTGGCTCCCGAATCGCGGGGAATTTTGGACAGGGCGCTCATCACGGCATCCATCGGATCGTGATCGAACGAGCGATATGTTTTCAGCGGAAAAATAAAATGCCTCCTGAAGACGAGATGGCCGCTTAAGACGGCGGCATGCGGCTGGAAAATATTATAGTCGGAGACGCGCTCAAAGTGCGCGTGCGGGTAGACGGCCTGCGTCTGCTGGATAAAAAATTCGGTGGCTTGCGGCGGGAGTGCTGCGTAAAAACCTATGCTTCCGTCATGTGAAACCATTTCCAAAGCAAAGTGGTCGCTTCTGCCCGTAAAATAGGGCTCGATGCCGCGTTCTGCCCGGGTTGACGCGAGCGATGCAAAAAGGTTTTCTACCTGCGAAAGGCGCTCTTTAATCGGGATTTCCTGCTTGCTACCAAGATCGGCATACTTCGGTATGGTGATGAGCAGTATGTCGTGTTTGTAGCTGCGGCGCTTTCTATTTTTCAAAACAACGCGAAAAAGGATCACGAGTGTGAAAGCAAACAGAAGTAAGATCAGAATCGCGATCAGTTGCCAGATCATAATCGGAAACGCTGAACTATCTTGTCGGCCTTGATCTTCGCTTCCTGCTCAAGAAAAAAACGATTGATGCCGGGGAGCGCTTTAAGCCATTTTGCGATCAATGCAACGATATCCTTGATGCGCGATGTTTTCTTCCGTATGACAATCCGTATTTTCTGCGCCGTTTCCTCGCCTGTTCGTTTAAATGATTGCTGGTCCGACGGCGGCAGGTTTAAAAAAAATTCCTCCAAACCCTCGGCAAGAATATCTTCGATTGCTTTGAGTTCCGGATCCTTGGCCGTCACCATGATCGCCGGTCTGGCACCCGCGGTTTCACGAATTTTAGCGGCAACTGCGGCTGCCGCCTGCTCATCAGCCGACCGTTGACGCTCGGACGCCTGCTCGAGTTTTGATTCCCGCTCGGTCTGCCGCATCGGAGCTGGCTGCTCGTTGGTGCGCTGGGGAATTCGCTCTTGAGAACTCTCTACCATGGCGCAATTATACCAGTTTTTCGCAGGAGGTGGTATACTCATGCTAATGGTCAATCGGGTACGACTCATACGATCGAACCGCGTTCACTGGATACACATCGTCTCACCTACGGAGGATGATATTCAATTTTTGCGGGATAATTTTCAGTTCCATCCGCTTGATCTGCAGGACTGCATCAATATCGCGCAGCGGCCGAAGATCGAATCCTATGATGCGTATGTTTTTCTGATACTCCTCTTTCCGTACTATGTCCGACATGAAAAAGAGATCCGGCCGGCCGAAATCGATTTCTTTATCGGTCCGGACTATTTGATCACGGTGAGCGACGGAAAGCATCCGGTGCTGGATCAGTTTTTTGACGACTGCTTGAAGAGTAACATCATGCGCGAGCGATATCTCGATCAGACGCCGGCGCATCTTTTGTATGAGACGCTGCGAAGATTGCAGGAAAGCGTCTTCCCGATGCTCGATCACATGTCCGAGGATATCGGGAATATCGAGCATAATATTTTTTCTGGGCATGAAAAACAGATGGTCGGAAAGATCCTGTTGATAAAGCGCAACATCGTTAACTTCAGGCGAATCGTTAACGCGCACAAGAGCACTTTGAAGAAATTGGTGGGCGTTTCGATACCGGGCGTTTTTGTTCTTCATCCCGGGCTTGCCTTGTATTTTGGGAACATCATTGACCGGACAAAAGACATCTGGGAGATTTTGGAAATATTGAAAGAAACGATCAATGCGTTTCAGGAAGCGAATGATTCGTTGATCTCATTCAAACTGAACGATGCGATGCGCGTTTTGACGGCGATCTCCGTGAGCATCTTGCCGGCAACGCTGGTTGCAACGATCTTCGGCATGAATGCGCTCGGCATGCCGCTCGTTCTTCATCCGTACGGTTTTTGGATACTTGTCGTCGGTATGGGTTTACTGGTAACCGGTATACTCGCGTATTTCAAGAAAAGGAACTGGCTGTAGTTTAGAATCTAGAATTTAGAATCTGGAATCTGGAATTTAAAATCTGAATTTAGAATCTAGAAACTGGAATGGCGCATCCCCCTCTGTATTCCACATTCCAAATTCGAGATTCAAAATTCTGATTTTGTTGACGCGGTGACGGCATTCTGGTACGATTGCGAATCATTTTTATGGATACCAATTTTTGGAAATCACTCCCCCGCCCTATTATCGCGCTTGCGCCGATGGTCGGCGTAACCGACTCCGCATTCCGTCAGATCGCAAAACGTTTCGGCGCCGACGTCGTGTATTCTGAAATGGTTTCTGCGGATGCTTTGGTTCATGAATCCAAGAAAACCATCGATATGCTTCGTTTTGCTCCCGAAGAGCAGCCGCTGGTCGTGCAGCTTATGGGTAAAGACCCTTCTGTCCTGGCGCAAGCAGCTCGATTCGTTGAAGAGCGCGGCGTTGCGGGCATAGATATCAACTTTGGCTGCCCTGCTCACAAGATCGCGCGGAATTATTGCGGTGCGGCCCTGATGCGGGATCCCGATCTTTGCAAGCGGCTTATTGCGGCAGTCATTGAAGCCGTATCTATCCCAGTTTCCATAAAAGTCCGCGCTTCGATCCGTAGTGCGGCACATGGCATCGCGGACCGTTCGGCCGTTACCGTACTTGATATGCTTGAACATATTCAGGATCTGCCGCTTGCCGCCATTATGGTGCATGGCAGAAGTTTTGAAGATCCGTTCGAGGGAGGAATCCGCACCGACGTTATCCGGGCGGTTAAGGAGCGCTTTATGAATGGTCCGGTTCTTGCGAACGGCGGCGTCACAACGATTGAGAGCGCTCGCGAGGTGCTCAATCAGACCGGCGCAGACGGGCTCGGTCTTGCACGGAGTGTCATCGGCAGGCCATGGGTCATTGCTCAGGTAAAGCAGTATCTGGCGACAGAGTCATTCGATGCAATGGCATGGGAGAAGATCAAGATGATTTTAGCCGATCATGTGGCATTGTTCGACCGGTCGCGTAATTCCGTACCGTTCCGCGAGATCCGGCGTCATCTGACGCATTATGTCCGCGGACATGAACGGGCCTCGGAGCTGCGTCAAAAGCTGACGATGGCAGATTCGCCTGCGGACGTTTCTGCAATTCTCGCTACTGCATAATATTGAGATCCCTCGGCTACGTCGAGCTAAGCTCGACTGCGCTCGGGATGATCGCGCTTTGTAAGCGCGATCAAATAAGTAACCCCCCACCTGCATACTTCGCAAGTGGGGGGCTTTGAGCTTGTCCGCACGTTGGCGGGGCTCGTTCCGGCTTTTCGCCGGGGTACTACGACTTCTGTGGCGGTGCAGTTTTACCGGACAGGAGATCTTCGAAGGTCTTGCTGAGGGAGAGAAGCGCTGCCGGTATCGGATTGTCGGAACTAACGTCGACCTGGAGGAGTCTGCCCTCCATCAGTCTGCGAGTCCGACGATCTTCGAGGAAACGCATGAACTCCATGGCCACCATCAAGGGGATACTGTACTTTTTCGCTACCTCCTCGGCTTTGGACACGAACACCTCGAACGTATAGTTCGATGCGTCGGCTTGAATGTTTCGCTGATCTCGCTCGGCTTCTGCCTTGTCGACGAACTGTGACTGATAGACGGTGAGCTGTGCGTCGCGCTCAAGCTCGGCATTGGCGAGTTTCTTCAGTGCGTTCTGCAATTCCTCGGGCGGGTTGATGTCCGAGATGCCAAACCGAGTGACCTTGTAGCCCAGGTTGAAGAAGGTTGCGAGAAGTGAATTGGAACGTTCCCTCACGGCCGCGACCACCTGTTCGGGTTCGTTCAGGTCAATTCTGAAAATGTTGATCGGTTTCTTGAGGCCCTTAACGACCAGTTGTACGTCTTTGGGGGCGTTGGCACTGTCATCCTGCAGCCGCTGCCAGCGTTTGGAGCTCACAGCTGAATCGTCGCCAGCGATCTCGTCCGTCCTGCCGAGCAGAATCACCATCGGTGGGATAAAGAAAGCATCCTCAAAGGGCATCTGCGGTAGCACTTCTCTGAGACGTGCCGCGATAAGTTCGCCGAACCGCGCCCTGAACTCCTTTGAGGTGAAGTCGCGGTAGGACTTGTCCGACTGCAGGATCGTCTGAATACCGTCCTTGTACTCGTCCGTTTCCTTGGCAGACCGCGTAGACACCGTCATACGAAATTTGTATGACAGTGTTCCGCTGACACGCCGTTCACGAGCGCGTGCTTTATCTATTTCGAGACGTGCGCGGTCCGTATGTGCTTCCTCCGGGCGCGCTCTTCCTGCGCCAGACGGTGCTATCCTGCCAGCAGGAAGCTGTTGAGTTTCAATTTCAACATCGACGAGCTTGCGTGTGATCACCTCGACGATCTCGAGCCACGGCCACTTAAAATACGTCCCCGCGTCTCGTGTCCGCCTGATCTTTCCTCTACCGAACCAATACCAGTAGACGGCAGCGCTGTGCTGGAACTCGATGGTAAACCAAATGGAGGCGTGCCAGTCTTTTCCAGTTGTGTCGGTGGTTTTGTCGCGTCGGCGCGATTTAAGCCATTTACGGAGTTCCACAATGGCTACAATCGTTACAATTAAGAGCGACAACGTGACCAGCCAGTAGAGCAGGTCGGCGATCCACATAGCTGAACCATTGAGCGTTATCCACTCAGCATCAAACAGGCCGTTGTACCACGGTATCACGTAGCTCAAGCCGGCTATGATCAGCCCGGTAAGTACGACAGCAATGCTGATCAAGGTACTTTTACCGCGCATGTTTTTACCTCGCTGTTTGTTCTTGCCGCTCGGTGCCTGCTTGCCGAACTTCGGCTTATTCTTGACGATCATTCGGTAGATCCTCTGCGACGCGGTTCGGACAAACATCCAGACCGTGCCCCAGTTGCCGATCATTGCGATCAGCACAAGTAGCCCGATGAGAATCCAGATCTCCGTCATTGCAGTCCCCTCCTCAGGGATACTGTTGAGTTGAAGTCGTAGATTATCAAGGTACGCATCGAATGCGGACACAATGCCAGCACTCTATTATTGAACATTAGATTATACACAATATTCAATTTTTTGTCAATAATCAAAGACAAATAAAAAAAGAGCTCATTTTAGCACTTTTTTATGGATACGCGCTTATTCGCCTTTTTCAAATTCAAGAAGCATCTTCTTTCGCTGGGGTGTCATCCTTTCAGGTACTCGCGCATGCACGGTAACATATTGGTCTCCTCTGCCTCGTCCCGATAGATGCTCAAAGCCCTTGCCTCGCAATATGAAGCGAGTGCCGCTTTTCGTATTAACGGGAACTTTGAGTTTGGCGGGTCCGGTAGGAGTTTGTACTTCGGCAGTGCCGCCAAGTGCCAAAAGCGACAGCGGAATCTCCTCGGTACTTTTTATATCATCGCCCTCGCGTTCAAACAACCGGTGAGGGGAAACGGTGACGCGAATATAAATATCGCCGTGCAAACCGCTACGGCTGCCAGCGTGTCCTCTGCCGCCGAGCCGGATCGTGCGGGTCGGATCGATGCCTGCGGGGATCTTAACGTTGAGCGTCTGGTGCTTTTGAACGGTTGTCCTGCCGTGGCAGACGGTGCATTTTTTTGACGAGCGTTTCCCCGTTCCGTTACACGTGCCGCATCGGGATTGCGTTCTGACTGCTCCCAAGAATGTCGTACGCATTTGAGTAATGACACCCTTGCCGTCGCAGGTCGTGCATTTGCTGATACGAGCACCCGGCTCGTCTCCCGATCCCAGACAATGCTCGCAGGACGCGTCGAGCATGAGCTCGAGAGATTTTTCTGCTCCGAAATATGCTTCATCAAATGAGAGCGGTATGGTCAGTTCAGCGTCCGCACCACGAGTACTGCGATCGGCGCTTGCCGTTCTGGCTGAGCCGAAACCGAACACATCGCCGAACATCTCACCGAGATCGCCGAAATCGAATTGCGTGCCCTGAAACGATCCGTTGCCGAACGGATTTCCGCCGCGCATATCCTGCCAGGCAAAACCACCAAACGGGTTTGCTCCGCCGGCTTCGAACGCCGTACCGAACTGATCGTACTGGCTTCGTTTCTCCTTGTTACCGAGTACCTGGTACGCTTCGTTTATTTCCTTGAACTTCGCCTCGTTGCCTTGCTGCTTATCAGGGTGGTGCTCGTGCGCAAGGCGCCGGAACGCGGCCTTAATCTCCGCATCGGTTGCGTTGCGGTTAACGCCCAAGAGTGCATAGTAGTCCTTCGCCATATCGCTTTAGGCGGTGGTGAAGCCGATCTCCTTTTGCTGCTCCGCGGGAGCGACCGTTCCGTGGCTTTTTTCGTATCCCTGCATGACGCGATTCAATACCTCGATCATGCGTTTGACGTGCGCGGGATTCATAATGATCCGCTCGGTAACGATACCGGTTCCCTGCTGGGGGTTTATGACTCCGAAGTCCATTATGAATTCCTCGCGTGTCGTATCGATCCGTACTATGTTCGCATACCTGCCTTTCAATACGTCGTCAGGGATGCGAATTTGTATCTCACGTTTTTCTTCAGCCATTATGATTTCTTATCTTTGGTTACATCTTCATACGTACCTTCCACAACATCCTCCGTTTTCTTTTCTCCTTGAGGGTTTTGTGTTTGCTGCTGATACATCGCGGCGCCGATCCGTTGAGCAACGGACGAAACCTTTTCCATGGCGCTTTTCAGAACCGTCATATCGTCCGAGTTCATAACCTTTTTGAGTTCGGTAACCGCGTCTTCAAGCGATTTCTTGTCCTCGGCCTTGATTTTATCCCCCTGTTCCTTGATAAGCCGTTCGGTCGTGAAGACAAGCGTATCGGCCTGGTTTTTGGTATCGACTTTTTCTCGCTTTGCCCGATCTTCGCTGGCGTGGAGTTCGGCGTCTTTCTGCATGCGGTCGACCTCGTCCTTTGAGAGACCCGACGATGCGGTTATGGTGATGGACTGTTCCTTTCCGGTACCCTTATCCTTCGCCTTCACATGGAGAATGCCGTTCGCATCCAGGTCAAATGAAACTTCGATCTGCGGCATACCGCGCGGCGCCGGCGGGATACCCGACAGGATAAATCTGCCGAGCGTCTTGTTGTCCTGTGCCATCTCACGCTCGCCCTGCAAGACGTGTATCTCAACCGAGTCCTGACTATCGGCTGCGGTCGAGAAGACCTGCGCTTTTGAGGTCGGGATCGTTGTATTTCGCGTTATGAGCGGAGTGCGAACGCCACCAAGTGTTTCCAATCCGAGCGTCAGCGGCGTTACATCAAGGAGCAGAACGTCCTTTACGTCTCCCTGGAGGACGCCTGCTTGTACTGCCGCTCCCAACGCAACGACCTCGTCCGGATTAATGCTGATATTCGGTTTTTTACCGTAAAATTTTTCAACCGCGGCCAGAACCATCGGCATGCGCGTCATTCCTCCGACCAGAAGAACCTCGTCGATCTCGCTCTTTGAGATCCCCGCGTCTTTGAGGGCTTTTTCGCAGGGCGGTATGGTTTTTTCTACGAGATCGCGTACCAGTTCTTCCAGCTTTGCGCGTGAAAGTTTGAGTACCAGATGGCGTGGCCCGGATGAGTCGGTCGTGATGAAGGGCTGATTGATTTCAGTTTCGGTAGCTGACGAAAGCTCGATTTTCGCCTTTTCCGCCGACTCCTTAATTCGCTGCAATGCGAGCGCGTCCCTCGACAGATCGATGCCGGATTCCTTTCGAAACTCGCTGATGATGTGCTGAATGATGCGCTGGTCAAAGTCGTCGCCGCCCAAGTGCGTATCTCCGTTTGTCGCTTTGACCTCAACGGTATCCTGCGCAACCTCGAGTACGGATACGTCAAAGGTTCCGCCTCCAAGATCGTAGACAACTATCTTCTGATCCTTCTTTTTATCGAACCCGTATGCGAGAGCTGCGGCCGTTGGCTCGTTGATGATGCGTTTGACTTCGAGCCCGGCGATCTTCCCGGCGTCCTTCGTTGCCTGACGCTGAGAATCGTCGAAATACGCAGGTACGGTGATGACCGCCTCGGTTACCGTGACGCCAAGCCGGGATTCAGCATCGGCCTTCAGTTTCTGTAAGATCATCGCCGAGATTTCCTGCGGCGAATATTCTTTGTCGGCCATTCGTACTTTTACCCCCTCCCCCGCCTGGACGATCTTATAGGGCAGGGTCTTGAGGTCATGCTGAACTTCTGCATCAGAAAAACGTCGTCCAATCAATCGCTTGATGGAGTAGACGGTGTTTTCCGGATTCGTCACCGACTGTCGCTTTGCGGTAATGCCAACGAGGCGTTCGCCCGATTTTGACAGCGCGACGACCGAAGGAGTCGTGCGGTTGCCTTCTTTATTCTCCAGTATCTTCGGCTTGCCCCCCTCGATGACGGCCACAGCCGAATTTGTCGTTCCAAGATCTATTCCGATAATTTTTCCCATAGAATGTTATGAGTAATTAATGAGTTTTGTTTCGAATATACGCAATAAAGTCGTTCGAATGGATTGACCGGTGGAGGGTGAGCACGTCATCCTCATTAAGCGGCTTCAGTGAATCAAAAGCGAGTACTTCGGCGTAGCTCAGGTCGGTTACAATCGCGTTGCCGACGATGCCGTGCTCCTGATTGACGATATAGGTCAGGTATTTCGCGGTACAGTGCTGGCAGGCAAGATGCGCCAGCAGTTTGGTATCGCTTTCGGCCAGAATGTGAACGTTGGCCGCCGGAACGAAGGACTGACACGAAGGACACTTTTCAAGCAGTTTCAGGCTCAGTTGATGCGCTTGTGGTTGCATAGTGCGAGGGTGGGTAAGTTATTTCTTTATCGTGATATCTATCTTCTTCGGCTTCACTTCTTCCTTTTTTGGCATCCTGATACGAAGAATCCCTTTATCGTACTCGGCCTTTGCTTCGCTTCCGTTTACGGCTGTCGGGAGGGCTATAACGCGGTGAAAGGATCCGCTGCGTACCTCTTTCCGGTAATAGTTGGTTTCATCAACCTCCGATTTCTTTTCCACCGACCCTTCGATATTCAGGACATTGTCCTCGATGTTGATCTTTACCTGGGACGGGTCAATGCCGGCAAGGGCAACATCAACGATAAGCTGATCACCTTTCTCATAGAGGTCGATCGGGGGTAACGATGCCGCCTGCAGCATGCCCATTTCATTGAACGCTTTCTCCATATCGAGGAAGGGTTCGTACAGCGGGGTCCATTTGATGAGTGACATAGAATTGGTATTAATGATAGTTGTTGTTTAGTTATTTTTGAGGAGCGGCTTCCGGAGCAATTTTATTGACGGTTACGAGGGCCGGACGCAGAACCTCATCACGTATCAGGTAGCCCTCCTGCGCGACCCCGGTGATCTCGTTCTCTTTTTTGCCGGTTTCCTGTGCTGTTGCCAGTGCGTGGTGTCGGGCAGGATCGAATTGAACACCGATGCTGTTCATGCGCCGTATGGCATGTCGCTGAGCAAGCTGTTCCCAGAGCTTTTGCGCCTGGAGCAAGCCCAGGTACCATTGGTGTGAGCGTTCGCTTTCGGGAACGTGGGAAAGCGCTGTGTAGTAGGCATCAATGAACGGCAGGAGATCGAGCAGGAACATTTTCAGAGTCGTTCGCGTAAGCGTATCGAGACGCTCGATTGATTCGCGCTTGAAGTTTTCATAATCGGCGAGAGCGCGTTTCCAGCCGTTCAGATACTCGTCACGCTGGGAAGTAAGCGAAGCGACATCGGCTGTGCCTTTCGCGGGCGGTGATGCTTGGTGCGAAGATTTTTTGTCGGCTGCCGGAGCCGTATCGTGCTGTAAAGGTTCCATAGTTATAGATACTGCGATATCGATTTCAGGACGGCCATGTTTTTTTTATAATTCGTTCGTACCATGCTGATAATCCCGACGAGCGTCTTTGCATGTTTCCCGTCGCCGATGAACATGACCGCACAGTCGGCACCGAGCGGATTATGTTTTCCAAGGTAGAGCTTCGGGGACGACGATTGCCCGCTCTCGATGAATTGCGGAAGGGCATCCTCCAGCGCGTCTATGGACCGGCTGACTGCCCTGACGAGCTGCGCATTCGAGCATTCGGGCGCGGAGAACAAATTGGAAAAGCCGGTGTAGTAGAAATCATTTCCGTTTCTCGCTACGACAGCTGCCGCCTTGCAGTATGCCGCGGCCTCCTTAGCAAGCCCCCGGAGCCCGTCATGTTTGAATATGGCCTCTAGCCGTACCTGCTCTCCTTCGGAGAGAAGGGCCGCTTCCCGCACCTGCGCGATGTAGCGCTCGATCCCCTTCAGGGTCGGAATCCGTCCGGCCGATGTATGAGGTTGGTACAGAAAGCCCTCTTCCTCGAGCTGTACAAGTTCGTTTCGTATGGTTGCCGAACTAATCGAAAACCCCGCCTTATGAGCCAAAAGACCCGAACTGACGGGATCTGCGGTCGTGAGGTATGCCTCAGTGAGCTTAAAAAGCAATTCTTCCTGGCGTACGTTCATGCGATTAGCAGTCAAAGGTTGAGAGTGCTAATTACTAATGTACCATGAAAAAAACCCCTGTCAAGGAGCGCAGCGACGAAGACCCCTCACCAGGGCTCTGGTGAGGGGTCAACCCCGTTACCCCGCGCTGCGGTGTAACGGAATCGAGGGGATGACCGTAATTTTGATACTTCTGATCGAGATGCTATCGCTGCACTTCCACCGAACCCGACTGATAGTGTTCACATGCTCCAATGGTGATTCTATCATTGGTCGTTTTACGAATATAGTATTGCGATGAGCTGGTTGCTGTGGTGATCCTCGGATCCTGCGGTATCGTAGAAATATATTTACTGACGAGTTGCGAACCCAGGATGACTCCGTTACGGATACCCGTTTCGTTGCACGGAATGCTTGTTTCGGCAGTGACCTGCCCGTTGCTGCCGTTTTGAACAACGTAGTAGACATCGGTGTTGAGAGCAGCGACGTTCGTTGGCAACGTAGTCGTATCGGCCGTATATTCCAATATGGCATTCAATATGGCAGACACATCGGTATATCGCCGTGCATCGCGGGACCTCCCAATGCGACCTGCAGGATCAAGGGCAACATAGAGTGCTGCCGCAAGCAATCCGATGATTGCCACAACGATGATGAGTTCGATAAGCGTAAACCCAGCACCACTTTTAGTGCTAAAAGTTGTGCTGGGTAAACCCAGCTTTCTGGCACCACTTTTGTTACTCGACACTAGCCTTGACACATGGCTACCACTTGAAAAGTGGTGCTGGGTGAATCCATTCGCGGTCTTCATAGCTCAAACTAACGGCGCTCTTGTGCGTCTCTTACGGGAGATGCGTCCTGGTCATGTTACCGCTGGACCTCGATTGAGGCAGTTTGGTATTTCGTGCACGACCCGACTGTAATTCGACCGCTCGTTGATCGCTTTAGGTAATAACCTGAGCTGCTCGTTGCAGTGGAAGCTGCGCTCGGGTCTATTGGGATAGACGCAAGGTATTTATCAACTAACGATAATCCGATCGCCATAGCTGTTGGCGGGTTGCTATCGAGCTCCGTGCAGTTCGATCCCGTTGTTTCGTCGGAAGCACTACCACCATTCTGAATCATGCAGTAAGTGCCTACTGCACAATCAAGCTGCGTCGGCAGTGTTGAGGTATCTGACGTATATTGTAAAATTGCGTTCAGTATAGCCGTTACGTCAGCGTACCTACGCGCATCACGTGCATTACCGAGACGTGCAGCCGGATCGATGGCCACATAGAGCGCTGCGGCAAGCAGTCCGATGATTGCCACAACGATGATAAGCTCGATAAGCGTGAACCCAGCACCACTTTTGGTGCTAAAAGTGGTGCTGGGTAAACCCAGCTTTCTGGCACCACTTTTGTTACTCGACACTATTCTTGACCCATGGCTACCACTTAAAAAGTGGTGCTGGGTGAATCCTTTTTTTTCTTTGTGCATAATTAATTTTTGATGATTGAAGTTATCCACATCAATGTTACTGTATGAAAGTATAGCATTTTCTAGGTGTTACTGCTATGCGGGATCGATACAACTTGTTTTGGCTGTAAAATATGCTCGGAATGCTTTTTTTCAGCAATTTGGCCGTGGTTTTGCACAGGTGGTCCGTGTTTTTGGTGCATGGCAATCGCTTCGGCCAGTGAAACTGCACGGGGTGGCTCGGGCATCTCGCGCCTTAAAGGCAACTCTCCCCTCTTAATTTTTTGCAGGCAGTCCTGGCAATACACAGGTCTGTTCGGATCCGGCTTGAATTTGGTCTCGGTCGCTTTGCCGCAATTCGAGCAAATAGCGCTAAAAAGCTGCTTTGCCGGGCCGGTGTCGGCCGCATCATGTCGAGACGGTCGACTTGCAGCCGGTACAGTGCGCCGAGGTTCGTGATCCCTCGTGTCGCGTGCTTGACCAGCGTCGCGAGCATCAGCGCTGCCTTCACCATCGCCTTTGTTTTCCGCCCAGCGGATAATCTTATCCTCGATGACCTCACGGGGTTTCGCATACCGTTCACGGGAGGATTTGATAATCTTTTCAACAACTTCCGCAGAATCCTCGGGGATGGTGTACGGGGGCAGCGTTGTTGCGGAGAAGGCGTTCGAGGTGACGCCGTCAATCATGAGCTTCAAATACACATGGTACTTTGGGAGATTGACGAGGTCGTTCATCGTGAGCTGCGGTTCGAATTCCGGCTCCATGAACTCGGCGTCGGCTGCGCCGACGCGGAACGTAATCAGAGTCCCGATGTTGCCGAATACGGCATCACGGACCTGACTGTTCGCATCGTTAATAAGCTGTGCAATGTATTGGTGCGCAAGAACCAGATTGAGACGGTATTTACGCGCCTCGGACAGGATGCCGGCAAAACTTTCCGTTGCGAAATTTTGGAACTCGTCGACGTAAAGATAAAAATCTCTACGTTCCGTTTCCGGCACGTCGACGCGGCTCATGGCTGCGAGCTGCATCTTCGTAATCAGAAGGGCGCCGAGCAATGACGAATTGTCTTCGCCGACGCGTCCCTTGGAAAGGTTGATCAAAAATATTTTTTCGCGATCCATTATTTCGCGGATGTTGATCGTTGAGGCTACCTGTCCGACGATGTTGCGCATCAATGACGATGTCAAAAAGCGACCGACTTTGTTTTGAATCGGCGCGATCGCTTCGGCCTGGAACCGGTCAGGGTATTTGGAATACTCGTCAACCCAAAAGGCCTTGACGACCGGGTCGTTTACTTTCATGATGACGCGCTTGCGAAAGTTCTTGTCGGTGAGCATGCGCATGATGCCCAAGAGCGTTGAGCTCGGGTACTCCAGAAGCGCAGAAATGGCATTATGCAGAACGTACTCCAAACGGGGTCCCCAGGAATCGGCCCAGATCTTTTTAAAAACGCCTATCAACCCCGATGCGACGAGGTGACGCTGCTCGGGAGAAACTTTCTCGAGCACGTTGAACGCAATCGGATACTCGAGATCGGCGGGATTGAAATAGACGACATCGTTGATCCGCTCGCGCGGGACGAATCGCAAAATCCGCTCGATCATGTCGCCGTGCGGATCCACGACCGCTACGCCGTTGCCGTTTCTGATATCCTGAATCGCCATGTTTTCCAGCAACTGCGATTTACCCATACCGGTTTTACCGATAAGGTACATGTGGCGTCGCCGGTCTTCGCGTTTGATACCGAAACGCTGCTGCTTATTGCGGAAGTTCGTTGCGGCAAAAACGGTAATTGCGCTGTTTGCTTTTTGATCCATTATCCGAGAGGTAAATTGCTTGGGGCTGTGGACTTTGATTCAGCTTCCTGCTCGGGTTTATCCGAGCGTGTATCGAGAGTCGGCTTCTCAACGACGGTCGCCTGCTTCTCTGTGAGGTTTTGCGGCTTTGGCACCCGATATTTGCCGTACTTCTGCTCGTAATAATCATTATCGAGATCCAGACCTTCAAGCTCGGTCTTGAGCGAGCCGATCTCGGCCGCTTTCTCCTCGACAATGCTTGCCGGCAACTGGACCGGTGCCTCGCCCTTTTTGGTTTCCGTACGCTTGAGATACGGAGACGTGACGGTTATCGACGGGAAATGATACAGCGTGGCGAGCTCCTCTACGTTAAGGATATACCATTTGGAGCCGCGGAACCATGACCGGTTCTTATAGTTGCGCATGAGTCGGATTTGTTTGCCTTTTGATCTGAACTTGAACCAGACGACCGATGTTTTGGTCTTTTTGTTGGGCTTCAGTGAATTGGACGTCAGATCGCCGAACTGCTTGATGGCACCGAAAACGGAATTAATGACGCGCGCCGGCTGATATTGTTCCGGCGTCGACAGATATACGATACGCATTTTAACGATATAGCCGAGCTTTGATGCTTTTTTCTCTATGGCTTCGACAGACGCCCGCTCTCCCGGGGTGAGATTGAGCACGCGGAAATCGAATTGCTGGTCCCGTTTCGTTTCGCCTCCTCCGGTTGCTAGCCACGAGAACCAGTTGGGGAAGTTATAAAGCGGAGACAGAATCCTGTCCAGATATCCGGTTTTTTGTTCCTCCTTGGTCTTTTTCCCGGCGATCTTATAGGCCTCCTTTAAGGCGCGTTTGACCCACACGACGTTCTCGGTCGGTACGAGGATCATCTGCAGCCAGACCTGCTCGTTTTGATGGATACGGCTCATATTTTCGATGAGCGACGCAAGCGGGTCCTTGAGCTCCTGCGAGAGCTGATCTTCGAACGAAGGGTAGGTGCGAAGCGGGTATGCTTCTTTTTTTGCCAGAACAATTTCCGACCCCCAGAGTTTATACTGATCGTTTGGCCATACCGACGGGATATTCTTGGTGTAGTCCTCTACCTCCGTAATCTCGCAGTCGGGGTACTGCGAGTAGATGGCTCCCTCGACGAGGTCACGGTAAATTTTTGGCGTGTAAACGAGGAATTGAACATACCCGTCCAGTGAGACGACCTCAAAAGAAAATTGGAGCTGGACCTCTCCTGTTCCGTATTTCGTGCGCCTGCTGATCTCCTGGTGAGCCCCGGTAATCGTCGCAAAAACCTGTTCCATGGCTTTCGGAGTTTGCTCACTTGCCTTGGGTACGTCGATCGCGAGCAGTACGTATTCAAATTTGCGAAGGTACTTGCCCTGCAGTTGATACAACCGTATCAACAGCATGGCGCGGATGGTCATGACGGCAAGGATGATCCACCCGCCTTTAATAAACAAAATCCACCCGACCTCGAGTGGACTTTTCGATGCAAGTTGAATCAAAAACGCATTAATGTCTGGCAGCATGGGTTTGTGTTTTTCTGTCCCGCGTCACTATGACTGCACAAGCACGTACCGGCCGTCCTGATCCTTGGCAAAGAATTTCTTGTTCATGAGTGCGAGAACCACTGTGCTCCTCTTTACCATTCTGTTCTTCAAAACCGCGGTGATAATCTCCTCTTTGGACATGGCGCCGTTCTCACGAAGGATGTCCTTGATGACGTCCAGCACGACGCCGGGCTTATAACCCCACTCCTTGAGGGCATAGATGCCGCGCCCGACCAGGACATACTTATCGTCGAGTATCAACTCGTTGTGAATGGTCGCAGGGTAGGCAACGCGCTTGTCGAAATTTGAATCGTTGATTCGCTTTGCGATCTCAACGAAGTGCAAGGGCTTTGTTTCACGCTTCAGTATCAGATAAATTTTATCGTTCATGCGGCGAGGACGGATCAAGCTCCAATGCGAAAGACCCCACTCGTTGAATCGGTTCTCCTCAATTTTTTTCGTGACGTCGAGATAGTTTACGAGAATACGCTCGAAATCGTCCTCGGGAACGGATACCGCTCCACGGGCCCGGTCGAGCAACTGCTCGAGGCGGAGCGGCTCATTGTGCTTTTTGATTATTTCGACAAGCCGGTCGATAATCGAATGAAATTCATCCCATCGTGCCGCTTGCAGCGACCATGTCTTATAGACGGCATCGGATTCACGGACGAGTTGCAGCCGTTCCGCGAGAAGCTGGTTCAGCATGAAATGTACCAGCGCCTTCGATTGATCGCTCTCGGCGTCGGTGTCGAGAAGATTTTGCACCAGGCGATTCTCGGACATAAGCTCGCCGTGGTCCTCAAGTACGTCGCGGATCAGCGCCTCAAGATCACGCAGAAGTGAATCGCGGTATTCGCTCAGTATTTTGTTGATCGAAGCATTTTCAACCTGTCGGATGCGCTCCCGGGTGACCGAATACTGCTTGCCGATTTCCTCAAGGGTCATCTTTTCCTTTCCCTTAAGCCCATAGCGCCGCACAAGAATGTCCTGCTCGCGCTCTGAAAGTATCGAAAAAAGCTTAGCAGCCACTTGCTCAGGGTCAAACTGAGAAATAGCGGATTGCTTCTGCGAAGACAGTACTTGGTCGAGAATTGATGTTGCCATAGTGGATATGGCCGAATATAGCATAATTGGCAAAATTCGTCAAGTAATGTAAGCAGGCCAACAAAAAAGGGCTTTTGTCAAAGCCCGGTTTAATCGTATCCGTATGCGGTGCCGTTATATTTTGCGCTTGCTCGAAAAGGAATGCCAGGTGACCAAGAGCGGGGCTGCGATAAAGACGGATGAATACGTGCCGATGATGATACCGATGATGAGCACGAGAACGAAATTGCGGATCGTGGCGCCGCCGAAAAAATAAATCGCGATAAGCGCGAAAAGCGTCGATAGCGATGTGTTGATGGATCTGGTAAACGTCTCGTTGATGCTCACGTTCACGATCTCGGAGAATGTCAGGTCCTGATGCTTAAAAAGATTCTCGCGGATCCGATCCAGCGTCACGATGGTATCGTGAACGGAAAATCCCAAGAGCGTAAGCAAAGCCGTCACGAACAAACTGTCAACCTCGGTCCCGTAGAGAAGTCCCAGGAGGGTGAACAAACCGACCGGTATGAATATATCGTGCGTCAGCGCTATGACGGCGACAACACCGAATTTCCATGACGAGACGGGACGGGAGACCTTCCTGAAGGCGTACGCGAGATATGCGATGATTGCGATGAGCACCAGGATGATCGCGATGACTGCGTTTCGCTTGAGCTCGCTGCCGAGTGTCGGGCCAAAGGACTCGAATCGTTTTTCCGACAGGGTATTGCCCTCGGCAAGCGCAGCGGCCTGATCGGAAAGTTTTTTGAGCAGATCCTGGTGTTTGTCTTCGGAGATCTCGGGGAGACGGATAATATAATCCAGGGAACCGCTTGGCTGAATTTTTTCGTCGGCCGCACCGGTTTCTTTGAGAAGTTGCGTGAGCGCTTCAACGGTCGGACGTTGTGATGCATAACCGACCTCGAGCAAACTGCCGCCGGTAAAATCGAGGCCGTATCGCAATCCGAAGATCGCAAAAAGGACGATGCTTGCTGCAACGAGCAGCCCGGAGCCCGTATACCATAGACGGCGTAATCCTACGAATGGAAAATTATGCATGTGTTTGATGTGATGCCTTGACTCCGAATAGCCAGGTTTTCTGCAACGCCTGCGAGCGGATCACGATTCGCAGGTAGGTGCGTGTGACGGTAATGGCCGAGAACATGCTGACGGCAATACCCAGGGCGAGAGTAACCGCAAATCCCCGGATAATGGATGATCCGAACCAGTACAGGATGATACAGGTGATGAGACTTGAGACGTTTGAATCGCGTATTGAGGACCATGCACGCGTAAAGCCGGTTTCAACGGCATTCGTAAAGTTTTGCCCTTTGCGGATCTCCTCCTTTACGCGTTCGAAGATCAGCACGTTCGCGTCGACTGCCATGCCGATCGAAAGTATGAAACCGGCAACCCCCGCAAGGGTAAGAGTGACCGGGATAATCTGAAATAAGCTGACCGTTATGAGTGCATAGAGGCACAGGGCCAAAACTGCAAGAATACCGGGCAGGCGATACAGGAAGATCATAAACAAGGCGACCAGGAGGAAGCCGATGGCTCCTGCAAAGACGCTTTTATCAAGGGAATCCCGTCCGAGAGACGGACCGACGGTTTGCTGGCTCAAAAGAGAGATCGGTACCGGCAGAGCGCCCGCATTCAACCGTTGAGCCAGGGTTTTTGCTTCTTCGAGGGAAAAGTTTCCGGTGATGACCGCCTGTCCCCCGGTAATGACCGTGTTGACGTTTGGCGTTGAAATGGCCGAGCCATCGAGGAAGATGCCCACGGGCTTGTTGACGTTGCGGCGCGTGATGTCCTCAAAGAGCTTGGCCCCCTCGCTGTCAAAGGTAAGCGATACTTCCGGAGCACCGACGCGCGACGTGAAGGTCACCTCGGCACGCTTTAAATTTTTGCCCGACAGCGACGTGTTGATCCAGATGGGGCCCGTGTCCTGGTTGAGTGACTCTGTACGGAACAGAATGTGTGCGGCGTGAATTTCCTTTGCGCCGGTATCGGTGGTACGCTCCTCTAATTTTTTAATGACGTGGTATCCGAACTCGGTCTGCAGGGGCGCCGGCCGAAGATCGCCGGGTTTCATTTCGTCAAATATGGCTTTCTCGAAGAGCGGAGTAAAGATACCGCGACCGATCCAGTCCAGATCGCCACCATTGTCCTTGCTCCCCGGGTCTTCGGAATATTGCTTTGCCAGCTCCTCGAAAATCTCGCCTTTCTGCAGCCGTTTGATGATATCGTTGGCTGCCTGCTCCTGGGCTTTATTTTTCTCTTCAACAGCCGAAATCTGCTCACTTGTCGGTTTAGTGGTTGTCGCAGTCCCGGTTTCCATAAATTCCAAAAGCGGCGTCTCCCCTATTTTTTTAATTGCCTGATTGACGTCCAGAACACCGGCCAACTCGATAATAATGCGGGAATTGCCTGCCTGATGGGAAGTTTGTACGACCGGTTCGGCAACACCGAGCGAGTTTACTCTGCGGTCTATGACGTCTCTTGCGCCCTCAAGGGCCGAATCGCGCTCCGAAGGCGCAATATTACCGAGATCGGCTTGGTAGACCAGGTGCGTGCCTCCCTGAAGATCAAGACCGAGATGCGTGTAGAATCGGGAGAAAAAGGGAATGGAAAGGTTGATTTTTGCCAAAATGCTTTGCGGAACAGCCACGAAAACGGCGGAGATGGTCAATATGACAATTAAAAAAATGCTCACGCGCACCTGTGTCGGTGTCGCGAGACGATGTGTTTTTGCCTCAACTCGGTATTTATTCATAACGGAGCGAATACTAGCAGATTCCTTATACCCTTTCAAGAGCTCCTATGATTCGCTGAAATTACCGTGTTTCCGGAAGCCGCTCCGCTGTTTCGGCTATGTTTCGATAATCATCGGCATGGTGCAGAAGGTGGGCTCTTCTATTGCTTGTGATACGGAGCATTGATAAGGCCGCATTTTTTATATTTATAGACCTGGCCGGTATCGGGGTTTATCGCTCCGCAATAGCAAGGATCGTTTCGGCCGATTTTTTTTCCGGAAGTGTCTTTTGGTTTTGAGGTCGGTGCTTCCGTTTTGCGCTCCTCGGCACCGCCGAACACGCTAACCGCATCCTTCTGTTCGGTAAGGCGTTCTTGTCCGTCGGTTGCGGCAGGGCGACCGGTAGCTTCCGTGCCGATGTTGATGAGGGCGAAAACGAACTGCCGGCGGATATCCGCAAGTAAACGATTGAATAAATCTTTCGATTCTCGTTTATACTCAACCAGAGGGTCCCTCTGACCGTAACCGCGCAGACCTATCCCGGTCCTCAGATAATTGATCGTTTCGAGATGCTCCACCCAGAGTATGTCGATGCTGCGCAAGTAGAAAGATCGTATAATCTCATTGATCGGGTATTTTTTGGTTGGCGACGCCATTTGCTTGTTGACGGTACTGCGAACCGTGCCGAATCGAAGATCGGACAGCGCTTGAATTTTTTCAAAGAGTTGCGCCCGTGCGGCGTGTGCATCGGCGGAAGTACAAAGATCCTCGAGCTCTTTCAGCTGAGGCGGTGTCGGATTTAACAGTGCGCGTAGAAACTCGACGAGCTCCTTAGTGCTCCATTCTGCAGTTGCTGGGGCCGTAGCAAACGAATCAAGTGCGTACTCAATCTCCTGCTGCATCTCGTCGCGAAGCATCGCCGGAAGCAGCTCTTCGTTGTCGAGGTCGGTTTGCAGCAGCAGATCTCGTTTACCATAGACGATCATGCGCTGTTTATTTATGACGTCGTCATACTCGACGAGATGTTTTCGAATGTCGAAGTTATGACCTTCAACGCGCTTCTGCGCCGATTCGATGGATTTGCTGATGAATTTGTTTTCGATGGGCATGTCGTCGGGCCAATTCTTCATGAGGCCTTTTACGCGTTCGGCTCCGAAAATTCTCATCAGATCGTCCTCGAGCGATACAAGGAACTGACTCGAGCCCGGCTCGCCCTGGCGCCCTGACCGTCCACGGAGCTGGTTGTCAATACGCCGTGATTCGTGGCGCTCGGTGCCGAGCACGTGCAGCCCGCCAAGCTCCACGATCCGTTTAAATTGCTCCTCGTTGTGGGGAGAGCCGCCGAGCTTGATGTCGACGCCGCGGCCTGCCATGTTCGTGGCAATGGTTATGGCACCGTATGCTCCTGCTTGTGCAATGATTTCGGCTTCTCGCTCGTGCTGCTTTGCGTTCAGAATATGAAATTGCAGCCCCTCCTGCTCAAGCAATGCCGATAAACGCTCGTTTTTGTCGATCGATATGGTTCCCACAAGGATCGGCTGACCCTTCTCGTGGCGCGTCTTGATTTCCTGCACGACGGCGGCGAATTTTGCAGCTTCGTTCTTGTAGATCCGGTCAGAGTTATCCTGGCGAATCATCGGCCTATGCGTGGGTATTGTCGTTACATCCAGATTGTAAATCTTAGCAAGCTCCTCGGCTTCGGTTTCCGCGGTTCCGGTCATTCCGGAAAGCTTGGTGTATAGGCGAAAATAATTCTGGAACGTGATCGTCGCCATCGTCTTGCTCTCGCGCTGAATTGTAACTCCTTCTTTGGCCTCGATGGCCTGGTGCAGTCCCTCGGAGTAACGCCTGCCCGGAAGCATTCTGCCGGTAAATTCGTCGACGATGACTATCTCGCCGTCCTTGATAGTGTAGTCGCGGTCCTTAAGAAAAAGCGTTTTGGCCTTTAATGCCTGCTCGATGTGGTGCACCGTCTGGATGCCGCCCTGCACGTATATATTCTCGACGTTCAACAATTTTTCCAATTTTGTGATTCCCGATTCGGTGAGCGTCGCGGCACGGAGCTTCTCGTCAATCGCATAATCAGTTTTTTCATCGAGCTGGTTAACGAGTTCGGCGAATTGATAGTAGCGCTGCGTCGGTCTGGTATCAGACGCCGAGATGATAAGCGGAGTTCGTGCTTCGTCGATCAGGATGCTGTCGACTTCGTCGACGATCGCATAGTGCAGATCGCGCTGCACTTTTTGAGTCATCTCGTAGACCATGTTGTCGCGGAGATAGTCGAAACCGAATTCGTTGTTGGTCCCGTAGGTGATATCGGCCTGATACGCTTCCTTGCGCGATACGGGCCGCAAAAACTTCATTTCGAGAGCGACACCCTCGTCACGCCGCTCCTCTTCCTCGGCGGAAACATGCATCGGATCGTAGAGAAAAGCCGCGTCGTGCATGATGACGCCGACCGAAAGACCGAGCAAATGAAATATTTGCGCCATCCAGATGGCGTCGCGTCTGGCCAAATAGTCGTTGACAGTAACGACATGGACGCCCTTGCCGGAGAGTGCATTCAAGTATACGGCTAGTGTCGACGTAAGGGTTTTACCTTCGCCGGTTTTCATTTCGGCGACCTGGCCGTAATGAAGAACAAGCCCGCCCATGAGCTGGACGTCGAAGTGTCGCTGGTTCAAGGTGCGCTTGGCCGCTTCGCGCACTATCGCAAACGAGTCAGGCGCCAATTCGTTGAGTGGCGCGTTGAGGAGTTCGATGCGTGCACGATGCAGACGATTTTTTTCATCTTCGCTCGCTGCAAGCCGGAGCGAATTTTCGATAGCGGATAGTTGATCGGTGCTCGCAGCGTGAGAATCCGATAGCTTCTTTTTTAATTCGAGTGTGCGCGACCGAAGGTCCTCATCGGACAGCTTCGCTAAATCTTGTTCTTTCGAGTTAACGTCGGAGACGATCGTTGCAAGCGTTTGTAGGAAACGCTTGTTCGCGTCTCCAAATAGAGATGTCAGGAAAGCCATGGGGGTGTCAACGCGAGTTTCTGCGCTGCCTTTTGAATAAACGCGAAAAACCCCGACGCAGATCGATCGCTTTCGATTTGTATTTTTTGAGCTGCTCCAATAATTTGTCGGTGGCTATGTCGATGGCTGCCCGCATGTCGGATTGAACCTCGACGATGCGTAAAAGACGGTTTGGTACCGTCATATTGATCTCGATCCGAAAAACCTCGCCCTTGCGGTGATGCGCATCCCTGCTTACGTCAACCCTGCAGGCAATCGGATTAACGCTCAGCTTGTCGATATGCGCCATCTTCATACGCAAATATTCCGATAAACTATCGGTGACAAATACGTTTTTACTGTAAACCTGATATTCCATCGAGAGCTAGTGTAACGCTTTTAGAGAGTGAAATCAACTTTCCGGCACAATCTGTACTTCTTCTTCCAGTTGTATGCCGTAGGCATCGCGTACCTGCTGCTTAATAAAGCTGACCATGGTTACAACGTCCTCCGAGGTCGCTGAGCCGACGTTAATGATGTAATTCGCATGTTTCGGTGAAATCATT
>MHKK01000036.1 GCA_001818365.1 Candidatus Komeilibacteria bacterium RIFCSPHIGHO2_01_FULL_52_14 | reverse complement strand
CGCGGGAGGAACCTATGATAGGGAGATCAAGACCCGGAGACGGATTCGTGATCTACCTGGGCGAACCGCCCAACACGGACGTGATCGCGAGCAGAAGGCTCTTCGGAGTGCTTATGCGCATCGTTATTTCTCCACGTGAGCTCGCCGGCTACTTCCTCATCCCGAACATGGAATTAGGAAGACGGCGTATGCACAACCTTGAGCCGGGTAGCGAGCTCGTGATGGGCTGGATGGTCGTTCCGGATGTATATGCGGCATTCCGCCAGACCGAACATACTTTGCGCGGCTACGGCATCAGGCTGAACAAAGGCGAAAAGCATCTGCTCCGCAAAGCGGCTGATCTGGCCGTGCAGCTGAATCTGCGAGCTCTGGGATGCAGCACCGGGCCTTCGGCGGCGCGGCTCCGCTGGCAGCTGAAGAGGCTCATTGATAAGATCCTGGAGCCTCTGTACTATGCGCGCGACATTTCGCAGAAACAGGCCCGGAAGCAGCTCGAAGCCATGATGGCGGAGCAAAATCCGGGCGGATCGCTTAATCTACCCGCCATACGGGCGCGGAGCGTCAAGGCGCGGACCCTTTTGGACAGCCGCATTCACGAGATCATGACGATCGAGCCAAAGATCCTGGCCCGCCAGAGGGTACTTCTGACACTCATCGAGCTCGCAAAGCTCCGGCTCGAGGCTGCAAAACATTTTATCGATCGTTTGCTCGCACACAGCGAGCTGCAGCCCGTCTTGACCGATGAGAACCGTGCGGGCATAGCCGACCAGTGCGGATTCCTCGCGAAAGAGCTCTCTGATCTTGATTTCGAACCCTACACCAAGATGTGCCAGCTTTCCGCACACGATCTGCGGCTAGCGCAGCATACGCTCCGGCTCCCGCACCTCAACAGCATGCGCATACATTATCTTCGCCGGTCGCTCTGGCGGTGCCAGACCGCAATCACCATTAAAAATGAGCAGATCGGCCTCGAACGCATCATCCTTGGGCTATCAAGGACAGAGGTCCTGGATGACCGGCGACGGGCAGGACTCGAGAACGACGTGCGCAGGTTCATCTGGCGTCTTGCGCGCATCAACGACGCAGACCTTACCCAGCCGGTGATCAAGAATGCGCTGCACCGGCTAGACGAAGCAATCAAGCTCATCGCAGGCAATCCGGAAAAGGGTTCTCGTGATCAGATCAAGGAGGCGCTAAAATCCGCCTCGCGTGAGCTTTAGTCCCAGCCCAGCACCACTTCGACGTTTCAGCCGAAGTGGTGCTGGGCTCGATTTTTTTATAAAAATAGTATCGGTCCCGGAGTATACTGATCGCCCTCAACAGTAATTTCTCGTACTGTCCCCTTTTTCTGATATTCATCCTGAATAAACTTCGTGACATCCGCAGAAAGATCCTTACCGGCAAGCGCACAATATAAAAAATAGAGCCCGTCGCCGTGCGAACAGATGACCACATTCCCTTTTTCGTTGCGATTGATATCGTAAAAACAATCCAGCATCCGAACCTGCACATCGCGCATTCTTTCGCCGCCGAGTTCGCCAACCTTTGAAAATCTCAAGTTCCGATCCTTCTTGTACGCATCCAGGTCCATACCTTGAATAGCCGTCAAGATCTCGAGCAGCCGAACATCAAAGACGATCGGCACCGAAAGTGCTGCGGAAAGAATCTCGGCGGTTTCCCTACACCGGACGACAGAACTCGAGTAGATTTTGGTTATTCCCTTATCGACAAACCATCCCGCTATTTTTTGCGCATGCTTCCTCCCCTCCTTCGACAGCGGCATGGGTAAGCGGCCATGAAAAACATTTATGTGGTTTTCAAATTCCGTATGGCGGACAAGATAAAAATGCTTCATCCCGTTAGAGGCAGGCCTCGTTAGATATAGGACGTGAACGAGCCGCTCCGTATCCTCGTGTGGCCTTGATTATGTTCATACTACGTTCGACTTTTGTATACATATTTCTGCGTCCGCTATTTCTAACGGGGCAGGTCGCGGTCAGCGTCCCGCACATTACTTTTATTGCTTAAGAATTGTCTCATAGAGTTATATCGCCAGTATACTTGATGATTGCGACTGCGGCTTCTAACGGGATTCATATGCTATAGTATACCACGTTTCATCAAATGCTTGAGTTTGTTGTAGGATCTTTTTAATTGACTTGACATTTCTGTATAAAAGGAGTACAGTAATTTCACTTGTAGTCAGTGCTGTGATGCAGTCCCGTCGTTTCAGGTAACACCACCGTCCGACGGAGGACAACCCAATGCATCGCCCGCGCGACGACCTGTAGCCGCCTCATAAGCGGCACCGAGGGCGGACCTGCTTCCAGGTCCGCCCTCATAACTTTTTAAAGGAACCGCCCCCCACCTGTGCACAGGTGGGGGGCGGTTTTGTCAGGCTACGACCCGTTATCGGTTACCCGGCGCACCGTTGTGCTCGACCAGGCGATATTCGAGCTGTCCGCCGGTCACCGTACTGTAGCCGACGATGATCGCAAGGGAGGGAAATTCGCTGTGCAAAAAACTGCGCACCTCGGTCAGGTCCCGGATGTGCCGCTCCTCCTCTTCTTGCGGCGAAGAAAAGCTCTTCGACGAACCATACGCACCACAGTCCCAATGATTCAAAACGATCAACTCGGTGATACCGTGGAGCTTGACGCATACGTTTCGAATCGTATTCGTGATCTCGCCCCGCAAAGGGCTGCCTGCGAGTAAAATTTTTCCCGCGCCAGCAATTTTGATGTGATCGAAATTGCCTTCGGTCAATGAATGGATAAACTGCCGGTCGGCGTCGAGAAAACGAAAATCGATACAGCTGATCGCGGCACTGCGGCACCGATGCTTTTCAAACGGCAGAGAGGCGAGAGGTATCGAATAATTTTTATGCATTGCAAAAATTATTTGAGCAGTCCGCCGCGGATCCCCCGCTCCTTATGTTTCCGGGCGACTTTCAGACGTGCCATCTCCTTATCCACGAGCACTTGCATCGAGGCAACGTCCCGGTCCGTCATGCCTGCCTTGCTCTCAAGAATTTTTTTTGCACGCTCGTGCGCATCATGCGCCCGCTCTTCGCTCAACTCATGCGACATTTCGGCCGTATCCGCCAGAATAACGATCTTTCCCGGGTGAACCTGCACGAACCCTCCCGAAACCGAAAGAAGATACTCCGTATTCTGTGCATCCGTTATGCGGATCTCTCCGGGGATCACACGGGATACGAGCGGAATGTGCTGCGGCAGCACCGTAATCTCTCCCGTATTCGTCGGCAGCGTCGCTTTCTGGACCGCGGATTCGAATACGACCCGTTCGGGTGTCACGATTTTGAAGGTAAAGGTCGACATAACGAATGAATAAATCCGATGTATTATATAACCTCGTCAATACCGCCCTTCATGTAGAACGCCTGCTCGTTCACGGCGTCGTGTTTACCGTCAAGAATTTCCCTGAACCCACGGATCGTTTCCTTTAACGGGACGTATTTCCCGGCCGTGCCGGTAAACACTTCTGCAACGAAGAACGGCTGCGAGAGGAAACGCTGAATTTTTCGGGCGCGAGCGACCATAAGTTTGTCCTCATCGGAAAGCTCGTCCATTCCCAGGATTGCGATAATATCCTGCAGATCCTTATACCGCTGGAGAACTTTTTGCACGCCGCGCGCCACCTGATAATGCTCTTCTCCCACGATCTCCGGATCAAGAATCACGGAGCTTGAATCGAGCGGGTCAACGGCAGGGTAGATGGCTAGTTCCGCAAGCCCGCGCGAAAGCACTACCGTGGAATCAAGGTGAGAAAAAGTCGTTGCCGGTGCGGGATCGGTCAGGTCGTCGGCCGGTACGTAGACGGCCTGCACGGAGGTGATGGAACCCTTTTTCGTCGAGGTAATGCGCTCCTGCAGTTCTCCCATTTCCGTCGCGAGCGTCGGCTGGTAACCGACTGCGGACGGCATGCGCCCGAGCAATGCTGACACTTCCGAACCTGCCTGCGTGAATCGAAAAATATTATCGATAAAGAGAAGCACGTCTTTTCCTTCTTTATCACGGAAATATTCCGCCATCGTAAGCGCCGACAAGGCAACACGGGCGCGCGCACCGGGCGGTTCGTTCATCTGGCCAAAGACCAGCGTCGTTTTCTGGAGTACTCCCGATGATTTCATTTCATGATACAGATCGTTTCCCTCGCGCGTACGCTCACCGACGCCCGCGAACACCGAGAACCCGCCGTGCTCCGCAGCGATATTTCTAATAAGTTCCTGAATGACGACGGTTTTGCCGACACCGGCACCGCCGAACAAACCAACCTTGCCTCCTTTGGTGAACGGTGCGATGAGGTCGATCACTTTGATGCCGGTCTCAAGAACCTCGGTTGTTGTCGACTGCTCCGTGAATTTGGGCGCTGGCCGGTGCACCGGCAATGTTTCGGTGGTCTTCACGGCTCCCTTGCCGTCGATCGGGTTGCCCAAGAGATCGAACATCCGGCCGAGCGTGCCGGTACCGACCGGAACTGAAATCGGCACTCCGGTATCGAGGACTTTCACTCCGCGGGCAAGACCGTCGGTCGAACCCATTGCGATGGTGCGCACGACATTGTTCCCGAGATGCTTAGCAACCTCGAGCACCAGCTCAGAATCTTTTGCCCGCCGCACCGTCAGCGCCGACATGAGATCGGGAAGTTTCTTCTCGAACTGAACGTCGACGACCGCTCCGATTATTTGTTGGATTTTACCTTCATTCATATGCATTGGTCTAAAAAGTTACCGGACCGCAGCGCTCGCTGACGAGATCTCGGCGAGTTCGGCCGTAATTGACGCTTGCCGGGCCTGATTAAAAGCAAACGTGAGGTCATCGATCATATCCGTCGCCGAATCGGTCGCGTTGCGCATCGCCAGCATGCGCGCGGAATGCTCCGATGCCTCGGATTCCAAAACCGCCTGGAATACCTGCACCTCGATAAGACGGGGCAACAGCGCCTCCAGCACTTCATTCTTTGACGGTTCGAACAGATACTCGGAAACGTCTTTCCCGTCCGTCGCCGGCGCCTCACCCACCTGGCCTAAAAACCGACTGGGCTTCGCAAGCGGCAACAGGTGCCTGATGCGCGGCTCCTGCCGCAAACTCGATCGAAAATCCGTATACGCAAGGCATACCTCATCGTATTTTTTTCCGATGAATCCTTCGATAATTTCGTTCGATACTGGCAGTATCTCCGAGATCGAGGCGGTCACGTCGTTCTTAGGATAATCGGCGATGATCGGGCGCTTCAACGATGCAAGGATCTGGGCGCCTTTTTTGCCGAACGTGATGAAATCAACCTGATCGTCGCGCCATCCTTCCTTTTTCAAGAGCTGCAGCGCTTTATGAATGACGTTCAAATTGAACGCACCGCATAAACCGCGGTTGCTCGATAACACCACGATAACGGCCTTCCTCACTTTCCGCTCATCCAGCAGCGGATGGAGCGACGGGTTCGTCTTTGGAATCAAACTCATGACCATCCGCCAGGCCGCATCGGCATAGGGCCTGGTTGCCACGACACGCGAAACGCTCTTACGCATCTTGCTTGCGGCAACAAGCTCCATGGCCCGCGTGATTTTTTTGATGCTGCGGACCGACTTGAGCCGTCGTTGTATCTCTCTGCTTGCTTGCGGCATAATTACACACTCACCATAGCCGTTACTTCGGCGATTGCTTTTGTTAAATCAGCTTCCACCTGCGGAGAGAGGCCCGATTCTTTGATCGCATCAAGCGTCTTCTGGTAGCGGGAATCCAGCACCTGATAAAGCTTTTCCTCAAAGGAGGCGAGTTTTTCCGGAGCAACCGAATCCAGCAGGCCCTGTGACGCGGCATAAAGGATCGCAACCTGCTTTTCCACCGGAAGCGGCCGGTATTGGCCCTGCTTGAGGATTTCGACCACCCGTTTACCTCGCTCCAGCTTCTTCTTCGTTTCCTCGTCAAGATCGGATCCGAACTGCGCAAACGCCTCAAGCTCACGGTATTGCGCCATGTCGAGCTTTAAGGTTCCGGCAACTTTTTTCATGGCCTTTATCTGCGCGGCCGAGCCGACGCGCGAAACCGAGATACCGATATTCAGGGCGGGCCGTATGCCCTTGTAGAACAGATCGCTTTCGAGGAAAATTTGTCCGTCGGTAATGGAAATAACGTTCGTCGGAATATACGCC
>MHKK01000035.1:7394-24239 GCA_001818365.1 Candidatus Komeilibacteria bacterium RIFCSPHIGHO2_01_FULL_52_14 | reverse complement strand
CGCGATCGGCCGCGGCGGCCAGAATGTGCGGCTCGCATCGCGTCTCGTCGGGTTGCGCATCGATATAGCGAAAGAGGACGGATCCATTCAAATGGCCGAGGCGGAAGCCGCCGCGGCCGCAGCCGCAACCGAGGGGGCAGCCCCTGCGGCTGCGTCGGCCGCTCCGGCTGCCGAAGTTGCCGAGGCGACTAAAAAATAAATAAATTTTCATCCCTATGCCTATTACCCTGATCGCTCTTCTCGTCGCTGCGGGCGCCATTGTCTACGGATTGTTTCTGGCGCAGCACATTATGAAGAAATCGGCCGGTAACGAGCAGATGCAGGCGATAGCCGCAGCGATACAGGAAGGGGCACGGGCGTATCTGATGCGCCAGTACAAAACCGTCGGGTATATTGCCGTTCCCCTGATTCTTATTTTATGGATTTTTTTGGGCTGGGCGACCGCATTGAGCTTTTTGGTCGGCGCGGTGCTCTCCGCAGCCGCAGGCATTATCGGTATGAACGTATCGGTGCGGGCAAATGTCCGTACTGCCGAGGCGGCGAAGCAGGGCCTGTCCGCGGCGCTCGGCGTTGCGGTGCAGGGCGGATCCGTTACGGGCTTTCTGGTAGTCGGTTTGGCGCTCCTGGGAGTAGCTGGTTTGTATTTTATCAGTCCCAGTATTTTTAACCCGCGCGTGCTCATCGGACTTTCATTCGGCGGTAGTTTGATCTCGGTCTTTGCCCGACTCGGCGGAGGTATCTTTACAAAAGCTGCCGATGTCGGTGCCGATTTGGTAGGGAAAATTGAAGCGAATATTCCGGAAGATGATCCGCGAAATCCGGCGGTGATCGCGGACAACGTAGGCGACAATGTTGGTGATTGCGCCGGTATGGCGGCCGATCTGTTTGAAACGTACGCGGTGACGGCAGTTGCCGCCATGTTGCTTGCGTTCCTTTCATTCAAGGACAGCGAGAATGCGATCCTGTATCCGCTTGCCGTGGGTGCCGTGGGTATCGTGGCATCGGTTATCGGGCTTTTCTTCGTCCGGCTCGGTGAAAAGAAGCGGATCATGGCAGCGTTGTATAAAGGGCTTTGTGCGACCGGCATCCTTGCGGCGATCGGGCTCTACCCGGTGACGAAAGCTCTCTTGAGCGACGTGGGCACGCTCAACCCTTTGAATGTATATTTTGCGGCACTTGTCGGTTTGGGTGTTTCAGCGGCGATGGTCGTGATCACGGAATACTATACCTCGACGAAATATAAACCGGTACGAACTATCGCAAAAGCGGCAACGACCGGACACGGTACGAACGTCATCGCCGGTCTTGCGGTCAGCATGCGCGCAACTGCGCTACCCGCTATCGCGATCTGTGTCGGTATTCTGGTGAGTTACAATCTGGCCGGCGTGTATGGTGTTGCGGTAGCGGCTATGAGCATGCTGTCGCTTGCCGGTGCGATCGTTGCGATCGATGCGTACGGCCCGATTACCGACAATGCGGGCGGGATTGCCGAGATGAGCAACATGGACAAAAAAATCCGCGATGAGGTGACCGATCCGCTCGACGCCGTGGGCAATACGACGAAGGCCGTGACGAAAGGATACGCGATCGCCTCGGCCGGTTTGGCAGCACTGGTGCTCTTTAACGCTTTTATTACCGACCTGGCTCACGCGAATATCTTTACCACTTTCGCGCTTGATAACCACTTGGTGCTGATCGGCTTATTTATCGGCGGACTGCTGCCGTTCGTGTTCAGCTCGCTCTCGATGGAAGCGGTTGGAAAAGTTGCCGGCACCGTCGTTGAAGACGTCAGACGCCAGTTCCGCGAGAAAACCGGGATCATGGCAGGCACCGAAAAGCCCGATTACTCGCGCACGGTTGATATCGTGACCAAAGGAGCTATTCGTCAAATGATCATACCCGCACTGATTCCGGTTCTGGTCCCGATTATCCTCGCGCTACTCTTTGGGTTCGGCCGCGGAGGAAAGGAACAGGTTGCCTTGGTTGTCGGCGGGACGCTTATCGGCAGTATCGTAACCGGGTTGTTCCTTGCTATTGCGATGACCTCGGGCGGAGGCGCTTGGGACAATGCCAAGAAATATATCGAACAAGGAAATTACGGCGGCAAGGGAAGCGATGCCCATAAAGCCGCGATTACCGGCGACACGGTGGGTGATCCGTACAAGGATACGGCAGGCCCGGCCATCAACCCGATGATCAAGATTCTCAATATCGTGGCGCTGCTCCTGATTTACTTCCTCTCCTAAATGAAAACGTCCGTTGCGAACAAAGGAAACGGCGAGGTCACGCTTACCGTCGAGCTCGAGGCGGGGGAATTTTCTCCGTATCTTGCCCGCGCAGCGACAAAGCTTGCCCAAAAAACCACGATCCCGGGATTCCGTGTCGGCAAGGCCCCGATTGATATCGTAAAGCAGCGCGTCGGCGAATCGGCGCTCTATGAAGCTGCGGCCGAGGAAGCCGCGACGATTGCGCTTTCCCAAGCTCTTACCAAGCAAACCTTTTCGGTCTTCGGAAAGCCCGTCGTCCGCGTCGAGAAGCTGGCCCCGGGGAATCCGTTCGTATTTACTGCCGAGGTTGCGGTTGTTCCCGACGTGTCACTGAACAAGTGGGAGGCGATTCGCATTATGCATATGCCGATCACCGTTCACGAAGAAGACATCGAGAAGCTTGTCGAGGAACTGCGCGGCATGCAGGCAAAGGAAGTGCTCGCCGATCGCGCCGCACGCGACGGCGATAAGCTGGAGATCAATTTTACCGTGACGCGTGACGGGGCTCCGATCGAGGGGGGCGCCGGAAAGAAGTTTTCAGTGGTCCTAGGAAGTAAGAGCATGATACCGGGATTTGAAGCGCAGCTCACGGGGATGAAAGCGGGCGGGGTAAAAGATTTCGAACTTACGTTTCCGACGCCGTACGTTGAGGAGCGGCTGGCCGGCAAGCAGGCCCAGTTTCATGTGGAAGTTATCGGAGTGTACGACAGGATGCTGCCGGAGAAAAACGACGAGTGGGCGCAGGTCGTTCACGGCGGGACCTATGCCGCGTTATTGGACCGGATACGGGAGAATTTACAATCGGAAAAGGAACTTGCCGAGGTGCACCGGATCGAAAACGAAGTCCTCGATAGGATTCTCGCGCAAGCAACGATCGGGGACATCCCGAAGCGCATGACGGAAGTCGAGGTCGATAAAATGCTGATCGAGCTTCAGGATGATGTCGAGGGGCGCGGCATGGAATGGGAAAAGTATCTTCAGAGCATCAAAAAAACGCTCCCGGAACTGCGCGCGGGATTCCAGGAGCAGGCGAAGCGTCGCGTGCGCGCGGCGCTGGTCATTCGTGAGTTTTCAAAATTGCTGGCTATTCAGGCCACTGCCGAAGAGATTGCAGCGGAAATTGCCCGGCAGAAAGAGCGATACTCGGACGATACAAAGCTGGCCGAGAGTTTTTCCTCAAAAGATTTTGAGCGGTACGTGGGGACGATTATCACGAACCGGAAAGTAATGGAGGCGCTGGTAGGGCGGCTCGTAAGGTAAACCTTGCCAATTTCGTGTGTTTTGGTACGATAGTCAGCGTTTCACGCGGGAGTAGTTCAGCGGTAGAACGCTTCCTTGCCAAGGAAGAGGTCGCGGGTTCGATCCCCGTCTCCCGCTCCATCCGCCCCGGAGGGGCGAGATGGAGCGAGGCTCGCCAGAGGCGGCCCGCTCCAAAAACAATTTGTACGGAACGCAATCTTTTGTGCCGTGGTAGTGGAATGGTATACACGTCCCGCACCTAGGATGGGCAGGTGGCGTAATTGGTAGCCGCGCAGGACTTAAAATCCTGTGGTGAAAACCGTGAGGGTTCGATTCCCTCCCTGCCCACCATAGGTGCGGGATGGCAAGGGTCTTGAGGATTTCCGCGGCATCTCCGCGTTGCGGAGTGCGCGGACCCGCTCGCGGAGACGAGCGGGCGATTCCCGCCCCGGGTACCATCGAGTCGAGCTGAGCTCGACGAAGATGAGCCGAGCTGAGCTCGGCCATTGCCAGGCCCTCGTGGGGGCTCTTTTTGTTTTTCGCGGGTATCATGAGTCGTGCTATACTTATACGATGAATCCCGTTAGAGATAACAAGTGCATTCGGGCGCGAAGAGCATTTAAAAAAATAAAGCCTTTTCAAAGTTAAAAACATTTGTAATCTCTAACGGGATGAAACACACGCACGGCTTGCATCACTATCATCAGACGAAGAAACTCCAAAAAATAGTTTCATCCGATGCGACGAAAGAATTCGTCGATCATGCAATGTATTTGCTGGGCATCCTCGCGCCGTTGATGACGGTCCCGCAGATCGTTAAAATTTGGCAAGTGCATAGCGCTGCCGGAGTATCGGTATTTTCATGGGCAGCATATGCGATAGGGTCACTCGCATGGTTTGTCTACGGTGTTGTGCACAAAGAAAAACCGATAATTTTTGCGAACGGTTTTGCCTGCTTATTACAATTCGCAGTTGTTATTTCAGTGATGGTATTTTCCTAGTTTACTAAGATTTCAGTTGGGATCCCTCCGCCTCGTCCCGCTAGGCGGGACTTCGGTCGGGATGACATTGCGCCGAGCTGACTTCGGCGCAATGTCAAAAAGCCCGTGGTGTCCGCGGCACGTGAATGTGTCGGGATCCACTGACGGCTTTTGCTGCCCCCATACCATCCGACGGATGGTATGGGGGCGAAGAACGTGTTGCAACTACACGACGATGGTCTGCTCGCGATCCGGGCCGACCGAGATCATTCTGATGGTCCGCTGAAGCTGATCCTGCACGAAGCTCGCCGGCTTGCGCAGCCCCAAAGGGAAGTCAGCGGCAGAACGCATGCTGCTGGTTGGCGTTACCCACCCGGTGAAACTCGAGTAGAGCGGGGTGCAGTGTCGCAGGATCTCGCTGTTCGGAACGGCGACGGGGAGTACGTCGCCGTTGCGATACTGACGACCGGCGTAAACATGATCCGGTCCCCGGTACTCATACGCGTGGCAGGTCTTGATCTGATCGCACCCTTCCAGCACGTCGAGCTTGGTGAGTACCAGCTCAACGTTCGGTCCTGCGCACCTTATTGCATAGTGCGCAAGAGGGAGATCGAACCAGCCAACACGCCGAAGCCGCTTGGTGACGGTTCCGAATTCCTTACCAACACGCCGGATGCCGACGCCCCTGATGAATTCGTCAGGATCGTTGATCGAGGCATCGGGGAATCGCGTCTCTTCGTCGATGATGGTGCGATGATCGCACCATACCGCTGAATCCCTGCCGCCAAGCTCGGTCGGGAACGCCCCGTTTCCAACGCGGCTCATGTAGAACGCCTTGAGCACGAGGAGTACGAGGTCGATGTGACGTTCACGGATGCCGGCGCCTTGGGCAAGGCCCTGGTCAGTGCAGTCGGATGAGGTTACGTCCGGGTAGGTTCCGTAGTGCACTGAGAGCATGGTTGCCTGGGCACCTTCGAGGACGATGTTTTCCTCACCCACTACACCGGCGAGGAATGCATCGGTATCCGTGATGTATTGAGCGATACGCTCGCCGTAGTTGATGTACGTTTCGGTGATCGCGTCGAGATCGAGAACTGCCGACCTGCCTGCGTAGAACCTGCCGTTTTCGAACTTGTCGCCCGCGAGCACCTTTTTCAGATATGCGGGGTCGATCTGCGCAAACAGGTCGCGCATCTCGCGGAGGTTCCGTTCGAGCTTGTTCCGGAAGAACGATTTTCCGTTCTGCAGGTCGTTAACCGTCATCCCTGTGCGGCTAAAGTGACATTCATAGGTCGGCCCAATGCCGTTCAGGGTTGTACCGATGCGCTCGGATCCCCGCTTCAGTTCCCGTACCTGATCGAGAAGCAGGTGGTGAGGAAGTACGAGATGAGCACGGTGCGAGATCTGTAGGTTATGGGTCGAAAAGCCCGCCGTGTGCAGGGTGTCGAGTTCCTTGCATGCAACCTTGGGGTTGAACGCAACGCCGGGACCGATGATATTGATCTTGCCGTCGCGGTCGTGGAGGATCCCGGAAGGGAGCAGCCGGAACGCGTAGGAGGTACCGTCAACACATGCGGTGTGCCCGGCATTCGCTCCGCCAGTTCCACGGACGTCGATGTCCCCCCAGTATGCCATCAAGAGGTCGACGATTTTTCCCTTGCCTTCATCGCCGAACTGACCGCCGATGACTGCAACGGTTTTGCGACCGTTCAGAAAATCGGTTTTCATCGGTCACCTCCCTACCTGGTAGTTTGGAGGGATTTCGGTGATAAGCACGTCGTGCGGGTGGCCTTCTCGTACGCCGCTCGGCGTGTTGAAGTGGAAATCCGCCTTCCGATGCAGGTCCGCGATCGTTCGCGTCCCGCAGTAACTCATTCCGGACCGAAGACCGCCCATGAATTGTACAAGCACCCTCTTTACGCGGCCCTTGTACGGAACGATGGACTCAACGCCCTCGGGTACGAGTTGGCTGATAGGCGTGTGGTCCTGCTGGTACCTTCTACGGGATGCTTTTCGATCCCGCATCGCGGAGAGAGATCCCATGCCGCGATAACGTTTGAACTGCTGACCGTTCCGTTTGATGATATCGCCCGGGGTTTCTTTGGTGCCGGCAAGTACGCCGCCGACCATGACGGAATCGGCGCCGCAGCCCAAGGCGACGGGAATGTCACCCGGGTTGACGATGCCACCATCGGCGATGATCGGGACGCCGGATCCTTGCGCGGCCCTGCTGCAGTTGTAGACGGCCGTTGCCTGCGGTGCGCCGATTCCGGACACGACGCGGGTTGAGCAAATCGATCCAGGGCCTTGGCCGACCTTGACGGCATCGGCGCCTTCCCGGATCAACCTGCGGCAGCTATCGGGTTCGGAGATGTTACCGGCGACGATGTCGATCGAAGTGTGCCTTCGCCGGAGCATCTTCAGGAAAACATGCTCCGGATACGAATCTCCGTGAGCTTTTTCGATCACGAGAACATCGACGTGCTGTTGTACCAGTGCTTCAGCCCGGTCGAGATCGCTCTCGTCGGTGTTGACGGCTGCGGCAACGCGCAACCTTCCGTCCGAATCGAGATTGAACTGCGCTTGGCTTCCGGTCATGATGCGCTTGATATCCTCTGCGGCATACATGCCGGCGAGCGTTGTCTTGCGTCTCATCAGCGGCAGAAGATCAACGCCGTGTTGTTGCATGAGGGCCAAAGCGCGCTCCATCGAGGTTTTCTCGGGAGCCGTGATGACATGCGCGACGGGGAGCATGATGTCTCGCGCAGTCAGATTTGGATTCATGCAGAGCTTGAAATTCTTGCGCGTGAGGAGACCGACGAAATTACCGCTTTCGTCCAGCACCAGAAAGGAGTGGAATTTCCACCGCTTGCGTTTGCGCTTGGCGAGGATTTCCCCGACCGTGTCGGCGTCGCGTACGGTGATCGGATTTGCGATCCGCGGCTGCAAATGGAACTTGACGCGGGCCACCTCTTGCGCCTGACGGGATACCGGCATGCTGCAGTGAATCACCCCGATGCCGCCGGATTTTGCCATCGCGATGGCCATCGGCGCCTCGGTGACGTCGTCCATCGCGGCGCTTGCGATGGGGATCTTGAGAGACACGTGTCGCGTGAACCTCGAATCGAGTTGCGCAGCGGCAGGTGCTACCGCGGAGTAGCCGGTCTTAAGACGGATGTCTCCGTAGGTGACCGAGCGGCCATTGCGCTCCTGAATTCGGAAGAATCGATCGACTGGAAGCAATTTCCGTTTCATGGTACCTCCATGTAGAGAGGGAGAATTCGTTCTGTTGTTGCAGTTGTAAATGAAACCGGTTCGCCCTCCAGTGCGAACCTACGCCCCCACCATACTGGAAACAATCTCTTTTCGCAAGGTTTTGTTGCTCTACATCGTATGTCGCGATTTCGGAAAAAAATTATAGATAAACACCCGCAGCTTTCGCCACGGGTGGCCGTCTCCTCCTTTGTCATGTGCGCGACTTACGCGCTTGCGCGCCGGGTTGCCATCGCCGTCCGCTCGAGCTGTCTGCGCATGCGTGCATGCGCGAAATCGAGGATGATGCCGCGAACCGGCGTTGGCAGAGTGTAGTGCTCTTCAGGTGGTGAGGCCTCCTCTCCGAAGATGCATAGGGGTTCCAATCGAACTGATAGCTGCGCCTTGATACCTCGTGCGAAGCTCATACCTCCTCCCCTAGCAGATCGCCTGCGCACAAAAGGAACGGTACTATCGGTAACGATAGCTATTTTTTTATTGTCGGTCAATCGGGGCGTGCCGCTTGCAATTTATGCCGGCTCGGCTACTCTATGGTCATCGGGAGGGCGTTTCGCGATGCGAAGCGCTTTTTCCTCAACCGGTTCTTTTACAAACGGCACGGCGATCGAATTTTTTTTCCAAGCACTCGAGCCCCTTTGTTGCATTGATGCGCCTTGAGCGCAACGGAGAACATATGAACGCAAGCGAACGGTTGATCGTTGCGGCGGATTTTTCGCCGAAGAAGTGCGGCGGTCCGATGGGTGCATATGGGAAAGTGATGGAACTCGCGCATGCTTTGCGAGGGACCGGCGTTTCACTCAAGGTCAATTCGGTGCTTCGCGCCCGCGGCATCGAACTCATTGACGAACTCCACGAGCTTGGGCTTGGCGTGATGGCTGACTTCAAGCTCAATGACATCTCCAACACGATGGAGACCGACGGCGAATTTCTCACCTATTGCAAACCGGAGCTCCTTACGGTCATGGCATCTGCCGGTGCCAACGGTATCCGAAAGCTCCGGGCTGCTCTGTCGCCCAAAACCGAGCTTTTGGGCGTGACCGTGTTTACGAGCTTCAACGACGCTGAGTCGGAGAGGATTTACCATGCTCCGTGCTGGGACACCTTCCTCCAGCTTGCGTTTACGGCGGAGGAGGGCGGTGTCAATGGCTTGGTGATGTCAGGCGATGAGCTGAAGAAGTTACAGGCGAGAAAGATCTTCGGGGGCCTGACGTGGAATATTCCGGCAATCCGTCCGGCCTGGTACAAGGATCCGAAGGACGATCAGTTGCGGGTAGTAACCCCGGCAGAAGCGATTACCGACGGTGCTACGCGCATCATTGTCGGACGGCCCATAGTCGGTGCCAAACAAAACGATCTGGGGCAGCCCCAGAGTCCTCGCGAGGCGGTTGAGTGGACGCTCCGCGAGATCGAACAGACACTCGCCACCTAGAGGGAGGAGACGAATGAGCAAACGCGCCCGATCGTTGATTCAACTGCCATTCGATCCGCTCGATACCTTACGACTCTGCGGCGGGTACTACCGGTGTCCCAAGAACGTGAAGGGCAAACGGTTCGGCCCGCTGGTCGGCTACGCCGGCACCTACGAAGCCCCCGACGGGAGCAGACAGCATTACGTCGGCGACGTGTTCTATAATTTTGCACGCGTCGAGCAGTATCCGCACGTCCGCGATTTGTACGCACATGCGCTCGCCGAGCAGATCGAGGATCGTGCTCCGGATGTGTTTCTCGGAGCGCCGATGGGAGGAATACTTCTCGCTGAAGCGCTCGCGCGCATTTTTGACCGGCGTGTTATCTTCGCCGAGAAGAAGACGAAAAAAGCGGCGACCGAGGGCTTGCGTGAGGAGTCGGCGCTCGTACTCGACCGACACGGGCTCTTGCCTGATGACAGCGTGATGATCGTGGAGGATGTCTGCAACAACTTCACAACAACCAGGCAGCTATACGATTTGGTTCAGGGTCATCGTGGCATCGGAACCGGCGTTGTGTGCGCGATCAATAGATCCGCGGAAATCCTCTATTTGGGGCTTGGGGTTTGGGGCGTCGTGCATCTGCCAACGCAGCAGTATCGGCAGGACGACCCTGAAGTCGCTGCCGACATTGCGGCAGGCAACGTCGTCTGGAAACCCAAGGACGAATGGGAGGAGCGCATCGCGCCCCACATGAAGTAGCCCCGGCTGACGGGGCACGTTGTACCTTTTTTGAGGAGGTATAGAAAAGACCCGCCTCGCCCTGCACGGCCTATGCCGGCAGTGGCGGGCGGGCACTTTTTTAAAACTATTTACTGCGGCGTATCACAGCATCGCTCTGCAACAGCGCGCGAATCCTGTATCGCCCCCATCATTATCGCCAGCGCACGTATTTTGACCTGACATACTATCATCATTGTCCCCGCTTGTCGATTGGCTGGCGCATCCCGTAAGCGCCCACCCGTTGATACAGGTGAGTGTGCTTACTCCCGATGCAGTAAAGACCTGGCTAAACGGATAGGTATTGCCAAGAGAGGACGGGTAAATAGATGTCCCGCCTCCCGCGTTTAATCCGGTTACGCACTCAAGTTTAAATTGCAACTGAACATCGTCACCAAGCGGACCGAAGGTCGGATTTTGCACAACACCCGGAGCTACGGCGCGCACGAGGAAATATATGCCGAAGATAGCAATAATCCCTGTTCCGAAAAGCATTCCGCCGGTAATTTTTGTAATGAGATTGCGGCGCATGTTTCTAGTATACTGCAGTATTAACATCTGCACAAACACTGTAATAACGCCGGATTTCTGCTTGCAAATTTTTTAATCTCATAGTAACAATTGGGTGTAGTCGTAACGATAAGGAGGCCCCCCGATGTCCATCGGGGGGCCTTACGTTCAACGACGTTGTTATTTGACAAGGAGAGACACATGTCAGTGAACGTTCTTGTTGTTGACGGCGGAGCACGGGGGCATGCGCTTCTGTGGGAGCTCAGCCAGTCGTCTTCCGTCGGAACGCTCGCCATGGCGCGCGAAGCAGCGTATGCGGCAGTAGCGCGCATTCGCTTCAAGGGGATGCAGTTCAGGAAGGACATCAGCTTGGTTGCCGGGTAGCAGATCGCAACGCTCTGAAAAAGGAGACGAGCTTTATGAGACAAGTGAAAACAGCGATGTTCTCGGTGTATGACAAGCGCGGCATCGTTGCTTGCGCACAGCAATTGCACGAGATGGGGATCCAACTCGTGTCAAGCGGCGGCACAGCCCAAGAGCTCAGGGACCACAACCTGCCAGTGATCGATGTTTCGCAGCTCGTGGGGCACTCGATGCACAAGCAGTTGACTGAGATCTTCAGGAGATTCGACATTCTTGAAGACATCATGCTTCGTGTTGATCCGGTGCTTTTCCAGGAGACGCTTGAGTGTCTGGGCAAACCGATTCTGGATCACCGCGTCGTGACGCTCGTGCCACAGGTTCATGCGGGTCTGCTTGCCCAGCTCGAACTGCCGAAGCACTTGACAGAGCTTGAAGAGCTTGGCGTGCCCCCGATCGATATTCTGTTTCTGGACACGTATCCGCTCAAGAGGACGGCGGCTGATCCGAGCGCAGCATTTGCGGACATCGTCAAGATGACCGACATCGGAGGCCCTGCCATGCTGCGGTCGGCAGCAAAAGGGAACCGTCTCGTGGTTTGCGATCCGGCAGATCGTCAGCCGACGATCAACGCCATCAGGAACGGCGAGGATCTGGATGCGCTGGCGAAGGCACTCGGCGACAAAGCCGAGGCAGTGGTCGCCGACTACTGCCTTACCTCTGCGCGTGGGCGTAGTGGCGGTCTGTATGACGGTGTCATCGGCCGCAGATACCTCACCAGCAAGTATGGCGAGAATCCGTGGCAGATCCCGTCGGGCGTTTACACGCTTGATTCGGGCGATCCGCTCGGCGGGGATCGCTTCGAGCTCGTCGAAGGCACGATGCCGGGGTACGTCGGCAACGCGGATCGGGAGCGTTTGCTTCAGACCATCACGCACATCGCGGCCGGTTTCGACGTCAACCACTTTTCCGTGCCGCGGATCGCGATTGCGGTCAAGCACGGTAACGCCTGCGGAGCAGGCGTGGACGAAGAGCCGATGAGCGCTCTCCAGAAGATGATCGAAGGCGATACACTCTCCATCTTTGGTGCCGTAGTCATGACAAACTTCGCCGTCGACGAGGAGCTGTCGAATTCCCTGCTGCACTATGCGCTCCGAACAGGTGAGGAACGTCGTATGTTGGCCGGTGTGATCGCACCAGCTTTTACATCGGGTGCTATCGAGATGCTCGCTCGCAAGAAGGGCAAGTGCCAGCTGATGGTCAATCCGGCGCTTGCGAAGCTCGACCGTTCGAGTCTCGATACCGCTCCGCGGATTAGCTACATACGGGGCGGGTTCCAGATGCAGCCCAACTACACGTTCGTGTTCAAGCTTCACGACAACCCCAAGCTCCAGGTGACAGGTTCAACCGACACGATCCAGAATCAGGACATCACACTTGCCTGGGCGATCGGAAGCACGAGCACCAGCAACACCGTCACTCTGGTGCAAAACAGGAAGCTCATCGGCAACGGCGTCGGCCAGCAGGATCGGGTCTTTGCCTGTCAGATCGCCGTGATGCGGGCGCAACGGTCTGGTCACAATCCGGCCGGTGCGGTCGCCTACAGCGATAGCTTCTTCCCGCAGATCGACGGGCCTGCTGTTTTGGCCGAAGCCGGAGTCGCTGCGATCTTCGCCTCAAGCGGATCGATTAAGGACGAAGCGGTCAGGGCGTTTTGTGTGGAGCGGGGCGTCACACTTTACATGATGCCTGATCCGGACTGCCGGGGTTTCTTCGCCCACTGCTAGCACCACTGAGGTTCATTTTCTAAACGCGCAGGAGGCGCGCTCAAAAAACGGACCAGCGAGAAGAAGTTATTCTTAACTCTCGCTGGTCCTTTTCATTTGTAGCGCCACGCCGCTTTTGATAAAATACATCACGTACTACGTTCATTTGAATGGCAGAGAGCCGTCGCTATGCGTATATCGGGATGCAGGAAATAAATTTTTTTGGCGAGTGCATCTCTCTTCCGGAAAGCCGTCTCATACGCGCGACAGCTCATAGAAAAGTGGAAAAAGAGTATCCGCCTTCGTTAAAACGACGACGGGATCCGCCTTCGCCCCGAAGTTATCGGGGCTGCGGCGGATTGCTTCATACTATTCGTATCGACTTCGTCGATACTGAAGAATTATGTGAGCAAAAACCAAAAACCCCCGGAGGGGTTCTTGGCGAAAAGCGATTTTGATGCCCAAAGGCATCGACTGAATCGTAGCATCCGTGCTGCGAAAATGTCAATATGCCGTGGGTAAGCGGCGTTTTTTAATTCTCAAAATGCTGCACCGACGCCTGCAGCTATTAACAATGAAAGGAGAAAAGCTATGGATATCAATAAGGTAACGCTGATTGGTCGTCTGGTCAGGAACCCCGAAGCACGCACGGTTCCGTCCGGCCAGCATCTGACCACGTGTACGGTCGCGACAAATTACGTATGGCGCGATCTCCGCACCAAGGAAAAAAAGGACAAGTCGGAATTTCATAAGATAGTCGCCTGGGGCAAACTCGCGGACATTATGCAGCAGTATCTGGTAAAGGGATCGCGAGTGTATATCGAGGGGCGTCTCACGTATCGTGACTGGCAGGATGCAAAGGGTCAGAAACGAACGAATACCGATGTGATAGCCGACGAGCTCATTATCTTGAGCCCTTCGGCAAAAGCGCGAGCAGCGCAGCAGGCCCTCCCTGCAGCCGAAGAACCGAGCGAAAAAGAATTGGTCACGGAGGAAGCTTAACGTTGCCAATGGAACCGGAAGGATCGAGCTTTCGCCCTGTTTGTCTTGGTCTTTCCGGTCCTTGGAATTCTATGAAAAAAATTTTATTCATTTCGCTGATACTGATGCCGTTTATGACATATGCGGCGCCTTCGCTACGCATTACGGAATTCATGTATGACGCTCCCGGGAGTGACAGCGGAAAAGAATGGATCGAAATATTCAATTATGGCGCTGATCCGGTGCGCATCGGCACCGGCTCCGTTTCGACGAGTATGCGGTTCTACGACGGATCAAAACATCTGTTGCAGCTGGCGCTGGGCGAGGAGGTCCTTCAGCCCGGCTCATTTGCGATAATCGCGGCTAATGCCGCACAATGGCAGGCCGATCATCCCGCCTATCAGGGAACGCTTTTTTCATCGTCGATGGCGCTTGCCAATGCATCAGGCACCATCGGGCTGGTTGATGCGCACGAAACAACGCCGTTTATTTCCGTATCATATGATGCTGTGCAAGGTGCGGCAGGAGACGGATTTACGTTGCGACGTACATCCTTGACCGATACCCTCGATGATACACGTATCTGGATTCTAAGCACGGTTGCAGGCGGTACGCCGGGTTATTTTGAGGCCTTCGGCATTCCTTCTTCCTCGCCGACATCGACACCGACCTCGACGCCCCCGGTACTACCAACCTCAACACCGCCGGACATTCAGGATACGTCGCCTGTTCAAGCACAAAACCCCGGTACTCAGGTTATTTTTGTTCCGCAAATGCCTTTATTTTCGTACGAAATTCGAATCAACGAACTCTTACCGAATCCGGCGGGAACGGATACCGAGGGAGAATGGATCGAATTGTATAATGATGGAAACTTACCGGTTGAGCTCGCCGGATGGAAAGTGCAGGATAACAGCAGCACCGTGTATACCGTGAGCGAAGATACGTTGCAGCTGACGAGCATTGGACCCCATGATTATTTTGTCATTCCGCGCATTGCCAGCAAACTCTCGTTGAATAACACCGGTGGTGATATCGTAAAACTTTTTTGGCCAGACGGGCAATTGGCTGACGTCATGCTGTATTCCGAGGAGGCCACTGAGGGCCACTCCTATGCCCGTTTCCCGTGGGGATGGCAATGGGCGCAGCCGACGCAGAAAACCGAAAATGCGGTTATTGGAAATCCCGGCGCCTTTTCTGACGCCGCTGTCGACCTCCCTGATGAGGTGTCGCCGGACGAAACCGTAGTTAACCAGAACGTCTATACCGGCGACGGAGTGCTGATTGACCGGATTCTTCCAAACCCGGCAGGCAACGACGACGACGAGTGGATAGAACTTTCGAATACAAGCTCGAGCACCATTGCCTTGCTTGGATGGCAGATCGATGACGCTCCCGGAGGCAGCAGACCGTATATCATCGGGTCCGATGCGGTTATTGCGGCGCATGCGACGCGTATCATCCGTCGCGAGGAGAGCGGGATTGTGCTTAATAATGATGGCGACACCGTACGATTGTTGAGTCCCGACGGAGCGGTCAAACAGGAGATATCGTATCGGGTTGCCCCGGAAAATACCGTCTATCGGCTATTGGATAATGGATCCTGGGCATGGGGTCCGGAAAGAAATTTCATCGATACGCTATCAGTCGAATTGGCATCGTCGACCGTGCAGGTGTTGGGCATGTCGAGGAGCGAGGTGTCTTCAATAAAGGAACTTGCCGACCTGCCCGATGATACCGAGGTACTGACGACCGGCATCATACTGGTGCCGCCGAATACGCTTTATAAACGACAGGTATACCTTCTTCTGCATGAGGACGACGATGCGCTTCTTGAGCTCTATGATTTTCATAAACGTTTTCCAAAACTTGCTCCCGGAGACATCGTGCAGATTCGCGGAATCAAAGCAACCGCTTCGTCGGGACAGCTCCGCCTTACGATAGAAGACACGGACGCAATCGAAAAAAAAGGATCCGGCACGGTGCCGGAGCCGGCACTCGTTTCGATCGGGCGGCTCGGTCCCGATGATGCCCGGTCGTTTGTGACGCTGTCAGGTGTTGTGGAACGCGTTTCGCAACGCTCACTGACGCTTATTGACGAGGGAATTTCATTCGGTGTGTATCCGGAATTTGCAGATTCGCTTACGTTGAGTCAATTTTCCAAAGGCGATACCGTACAGGCAGCGGGTTTTTTCATGTACAATAGCGAGAGGCCGCGGGTATATGTTTTTTTGAACGGCCATATTCAAAAGATACAAAGTTCCCCTGTCGATTACGAAACAGCAAGCACGACGACTGGCGCGGTTCTGGCACCGGTATCACCGGCTCCTTTTAACCCTCTTTTATATTCGGCAAGCATTCCGCTCATCGTTATTGCCGGTTTCATCGTCAAAAAGTTCTTACTGCCATATTTGTCGTGAAAAAAAGAAACTCCGCCGATCCGACTGAAACGTCGGATGGCGGAGCTTGGTATTCCCCAGCGGGTGCTGGTTGTTAGGGAGTGCTTGCGGTGATTTTGGTTACCGCAGCATCTCCGGGGCAGACGAAAGAACAGGTATAGGCGTTCACGCACCCGTCGCCGGTGAATCGGTACAAGTCGGGCTGACTCTTGTCGTAGGTGGCTTTACCACCCTCACATGCGCACGGGAGCATGCACTCGTTGTCAATGAGCTGAACCGGCTCCCAGTGGCCTTGAAGCACGACTCGCTTTTCGGCGGCTCTTGCAACGTAGCCGTTGCAGAATGCAAAGAGCAGAGGATCGTAGGGTTGTTGAAGTTCGCCGAAGCTCTCGCGCAGAGTTCCCTCGCAAGAGAGGAACGAGTCCTCGCAGAGCTTTTCCCAGGGCCAGGTGCCTTCGGGGGTTGCGTAACACGCGGCGTTGAACAAGCTCGACTTGAGTTCGTCCAGCTTGTCGGGAGAAACCCGATGAAACGGAACCGCGGTCGAGTTCAGGTATTCGTCACCGCAGTCCTTCAAGAGAACGGTATAGCCCATGCGGCCCGGGATAAATACGCCCGGGGATACTTCGATCGAGACCGGATCGGGTTCCTCGGACTCCTCTGGGTTTGGCTCAGCCTCGACTTCGTCGGCGGGCGTTTGTTCTGCGACCGTTTCCGGCCGTTGCGGTCCTTCGGTAGGACCGCGAACCGCCCGAGTCGTTGCACAGGCGGTGCCAATGAGCAGCAGAGCCGCCAGAGCAAAGATAGTGAGGCGTGTGTTCACGGTAGTATACCTCCTGAGAAGGGAGTTGAGGGGTGCGGGTTTTAATGCCGCAGGTGTGATT